>JANXXR010000209.1 GCA_025350525.1 Deltaproteobacteria bacterium | reverse complement strand
TGCTGGTCGAAGGCGAGGAGCACGCGCGACTGGCCGCCGCGCCCGTACTCGCCGCGGAGTTGGTAGCGGCCGGGGGCCTCGGGAGTGACCGGCCCCTCTTCGCTTCCCAGCGTCGCCGATTGAAGCACGGTGGGCGTCCCGTCCGGATGGGAGCGGACCACCGTCGAGGCATCATCGGGTTCCGAGCTGATGAAGGTCGAGGCCTCATCGGGCTGCGAGCGGACGAAGGTCGAGGCATCGTCGGGCTGCGAGCGCACGGCGGTCGAGGCGGCGTCGTCGCGCTCGCGCACGACCGTCCGCTGCTCCTCGCGCGCTGCCTTGACGTCGGGCCGCGCGATTGTCTTTCCGGCCTGGTCCTCGTCCACGTCCGCCGATTCTACCCGCCCCACCGCCGGACGCGACCCTGTCGGCCCCCACCCGAAAAAAAATTAATTTTTTTCGCAGCGGGGGTCCTGGACAGGGGCTCCCTTCGGCTACTTCACGTGCACCGTCACGTCGGCGGACAAGCCGGGCCGCAGCCCCAGCTCCGCCGGGGGATTCACCCAGGCGATGCGCACCGGCACCCGCTGCACCACCTTGACGAAGTTGCCCGAGGCGTTGTCGGGAGGCAGGAGCGAGAAGCGCGAGCCGGTCCCGCCGGCGAGGCTCTCCACCTTGCCCTCGAGCTTGCGGCCCGGGTAGGCGTCCACCTCGATGTCCACCGCCTGTCCGGCCTTCATCTTCCCGATCTGCGTCTCCTTGAAGTTGGCCACCAGGTAGGTCCGGTCGGGCACCAGCGCCGCCACCGGCTGGCCGGGCTGCACCATCTGTCCTTCCCGCGCGGTGAGCCGGGTGATCTGCCCGTCCTCCTGTGCCAGCACCCGGGTGTACGACAGCTGCAGCTTCGCCAGCGCCAGCGAGGCGTCGGCGCTGCGCTGGCGGGCATGCGCGAGGCGGGCGTTGGCCTGCGCCACGGCGATGGCTTGATCCACCGGCGCGCTCTGGCTGAGGCGGCCCTGGGCCTCGCCGATGCGGCTCTGGGCGGCGTCCAGCGCGGCGCGGGCCTGCTGGAGCGCGGCCTGCGCCACTTCGTAGGCGGACTGGTCGTCGTCCAGCTTCGACTGCGGGACCACGTTGGCGGCGCGCAGCTCCTTCGAGCGCTTCAGCTCGAGCGCGGCCTTGTGCTCCTCGGCTTCGGCGCGGATGAGGCCGGCCTGCGCCGTCGCCACCGCCGCCGAGCTGCCGGTCATTCCGGCCCTGGCGCTGGCGAACCCGCCGCGCGCTCCCGCGGCAGCGACCTGCGCCTGCGCGTCGGCGGCGGCGGCCTGCGCGGCGGCCGTCTCCAGCTCGGCCTCGGCCTGCGCCACCCGGGCCGCGAAGTCGGCGTCGTCGAGCTGAAGGATCAGGTCGCCCTTCTTCACGTGCTGGTTGTCCTGGGCCGCGAGCTTGAGCACCTGCCCGGCGACCCGCGTCGAGACCGGCACCACGTCGGCCTCGATCTGCGCGTCGTCGGTGTTCTCCTTGCCGGCGTTGAACCAGGCCCAGCCGCCGATGACGAGCAGCACGGCGAAGAGCGCGCCGCCCAGGATCAGGTAGCGCTTGCGCGGACGCGACCGGCCCACGGCCTCGACCGGCCGCCCGGACTTTTCCACCGGAGCCGGCGCACCGCCGGCAGGACGCGAAACTGTCTCCACTGCGCTCTCCATATTCACATCTCCAGATGCACGTCGGGCTTGGGGGCTCCCGACTCCGCGCCGCGATCGACCTTGAGGAAGAACAGCAGCGGAAGAATGGCCATGAAACAGATCCCGGCCAGCAGGAACATCTTCTCGAACGAAAGCACCATCGCCTGCCGCGCCACCTGGCCAGCCAGCGCCATCGGCGCCGCGGCATGGGCGGTGGCGGCGTCGATGCCGCGGCTGATCAGGCCCTGCTCGGTCTGCGCCAGCCGCTGCAGCGCCAGCGGGTTGGTCATCCCGAGGTGCGCGCCGATGCTGGCCCGCGCCTGCGTCGCCGAGCGGCCGAGCAGGGTGGCGAAGATGGCGAGGCCGATCGAGCCGCCTACCTGGCGGAAGAGCGAGTTGAGGCCGGTGGCGTCGGTCAGCTTGCTGCGCTCGATGCTGGAGAGCGCCACGGTGGTGAGCGGCACGAAGATGAGCCCGAAGCCTACGCCCTGCCAGACCAGCGAGGAGACGATCTGCCAGGTGCCCGTCTCGAGGGTGAAGTGGCTCATCTGGAAGGCGCCGACGGAGAAGGCGACCACACCCACGCCCACCAGGATCCTTGGCGAGATGACGTTGTAGAGGCGCCCCACCAAAGGGACCACCGCCATCATCACCAGCGTGCGGGGCATCAGGCTCAGGCCGGACTGGGTGGCGTCGAAGCCGAGGATCTCCTGCATGAAGACCGGGAGCAGGAAGAGGTTGGCCATCAGCATGGCGAACATCATGGCGCCGATGAGCGTGCCCGAGGCGAAGACCGGATCCTTGAAGAGCGCCAGGTTCACCGCCGGCACCTTGGCCGACAATTCGCGCAGCACGAAGGCGATGAGCGCCACGGCGGCGATGAGGGCGGCGGCGGTGATGGCGCGCGAGTCGAACCAGGACTCGTGGTCGCCCTCCTCGAGGAAATACTGCAGGGCCGAGAGCCCCACCGAGAGGAGCGCGATGCCCTGCCAGTCGATGTTCTTCTTCTGCTCTACGGCGGCGGCGATGTTGGCTTTCCGGATGTCCTCGGGCTCGTGGACGAAGCGCCAGACCATGAAGAGCCCCAGCGCCCCGACCGGGAGGTTGATGTAGAAGATCCAGGGCCAGCTGGCGTTGTCGACGAGGAGGCCGCCCAGCGTGGGGCCGAAGGCGGGCCCGAGCATGACCGCCATGGCAAAGAGCGCCATGGCCATGCCCTGCTCCTTGGGAGGAAAGGTCTGGCGGAGGATGGCCTGCTCGGTGGGCTGCAGCGCGCCCGCGCCGAAGCCCTGGATGACGCGGAAGAAGACCAGGCTCCAGAGCGACCAGGCCATTCCGCAGAGCGCGCTGCCGCCGAGGAAGACCACCAGCGAAATCATGTAGAGCCGCTTCTGCCCGATGAGCCGGCCCAGAAACGCGGTCAGCGGCATCACCAGCACGGTGGCGACCACGAAGCCGGTGGAGATCCAGGTGATCTCCTCCAGCGTCGCGCCCACCGAGCCGCGGATGTGGGTCAGCGCCACGTTGACGATGGAGGCGTCGATGGCGCCCATCAGGGTGCCGAAGCTCACCGAGACGGTGACCAGCCACTTGTTGACCGGCTGCCGCTCGGCGGCGGGCGCGTAGGCGAGGGGAGCGGCGAGCGCTGCCGTGCTCATGCCCGCGCCCCGTTGAGGAAGAAGTCCACGGCAGCTGAGGCGCGCTCGGCCACCGGCAGCGCTCCCGGGTTGCGCAGGTCATGGAGCAGCACCGCCTTGACGGCGCCCCAGAGGATGCCCGGGAGCAGCTCGACGTGGCCCTGGCGCAGCGCCTTCTTCGCGAGCCCGCGGCGCACCAGCGTCTCGGCGCGCGCCCGGATTTCGCGCATGGCGGGGCTGGGCTGGGCCAGCCGCGCCTGGTCTCCCTCAAGCATGATGGAGAGGAAGGGCCGGTGGTCCTCGAAGTGAATGAAGACGGTCATGACGAAGCCGCGCAGCTGGCCCTCGAACGGCTCGTGCGCCGAGGCGGCCAGCGCCTGGTCGAGCCGCTGGGCCAGCTCCTTGCGGCGGCTCTCCAAAAGCTCGGCGAGGAGGGCCTGGCGGTCCTCGAAGTGGTTGTAGACGGTGCCCACCGAGACGCCGGCCAGCGCGGCGATCTCCTCCATCCGGGCCAGGTGGAGGCCCTTCTCGGCGAAGACCTGCTCGGCGGCGGCGGAGATGGCCCGCCCGGTCTCTTCCCTGAGGCGCTCACGCAACGGACGAACGCGGCTTGTAGATTTTGAACTTGGATTCATCTTGTGACGCACAGGACTCATTGATGCCCGGGCGAGGGTCAAGGTGCGGAAAAGCTAGGCTGCGTGGGGCAGGGAGGAAACCAGCGTCCGGGCATCCGCCTGGTCGCTCGGGCCGGTGCTGAGGTGGCGGTAAAGCACCTGTCCGCCCTTGGCCACCACCAGCGCGCCCCCCTGTTGCCAGGGATCGCCGGCGGTGCGGCCTTGGCGGAAGCC
>JANXXR010000187.1 GCA_025350525.1 Deltaproteobacteria bacterium | reverse complement strand
CGCGCGCTTCGACCTGCGCAGCGACGCCCTCCGCCCCGACGGCTGGACGTCCGCCACCGCCGCCGGCCTGCCCATCCTGCCGGGCCTCGCGCGCTACGACGAGGCGGTGGAGCAGGGCGAGATCCGCCACGCGCTCGCCTTCATCGCCGGCACCACCGCGCACCTGTATGTGGCGCCCGCGACGCACTCGTCCGGCACCAGCAGCGCGCCCTGGGCGCCGCCGATGGGCCTGCGCGTCCGCCTGCGGGCCGACTACGATCTGTCGGGGTTCCACGGCACCTCGCTGGTGGTGCTGCGGGCGCTGCGGCGCTACGGGATGTTCATCACCGACACCGCAGGCGGCGACTTCTGGTCGCTGGCAGGCGGACAGGATTCGCGCTGGCCCCTGCAGGATCTGGAGCAGCTGAAATCGGTGCCGGCCAGCGCCTTCGAAGTGGTGCAGATCGGGACCGTTCACAGCGGCCAGTAGTTGTGCTACACGGGCGCGCTCGACGTCCCCATCGTCTAGTGGCCCAGGACGCCGCCCTTTCACGGCTGCGGCGCGGGTAACAAGCTTCGCATCGGCTCTAGCAAGGTCTGTAACCAAATCTCCTTTGGTTACGGGCATTTCCTTTCAGATTTGCGTCGGCGCTCGTAAGGTTTGGAGCGCCGCGCTTGGCACCCAGCTGGCACCCAGCTGGAGGAGGGTATTTCCGTGAGCAAGAGAAATCAGAACGCGTGGGCGGAGAGACTTCGCGCGATCGGTTGCCGTGGCACGCTGCCGTCGACGCTGACCGCGGCGGTCGTCGAGGCGGCGCGCCGGCGGCCGCTGGGCGTGCGCTACGTGTTGCCCGACGGCGAGGTGCCGGGCCTCGAACTGCGCGTCGGCGCGAGCGGCACTGCGACCTTCCTCCTCTGGTACCGCACAAAGGCCGGCGTGCGGAGGCACCAGAAGATCGGCAGCGCCGGTGCGGCCACGCTCGAGGACGCGCGCGCGCGGTCGCGAAAGCTGCTGGTGAGCGTCGCTGACGGCCAGGACCCGGTCGCGGCCGCGCGGGTCGAGGCGGAGCAGTCGCGCACGGTGCGCACCTACCTCGAGGACGTCTTCGCGCCACTGTGGCTCGCGGGGCGCAAGGACGGCGAGGGGACGAAGTCGCGGATTCTCTCGGTGTGGAAGCCGCTGCTCGACGTGTCGCTGAAGCAGCTCACGCGCGACCGAATCGCGGAGGCGCTCCTCGAGCGCAAGGCGAAGGTGTCGGGCGGAACGCTGCGCCGCACCTGGAATCCGTTCCGCAAGATGCTGCGGCACGCAGCGGAGCGGAAGGCGATCCCGCCCGAGCTGGCGCCCGAGTTGCTCCGCCGGCCCGACTGCCTCGCAGGGTGCCGCGACAAGTCCCGCGTGCGCTGGCTCGGCGAGCGCGACACCGACGAGGAGACGGCCGCGGTCGCCGGCGAGCGCAAGCGCTTCGAGGACGCGCTGCGGGCCTTCACCTCGGCCGAGCAAGGCGGCGGAGACTTCCTCCGTTGCGCCGTGCGGCTCGCGCTCGCCACGGGCATGCGCCGCGGAGAGTTGGTTCGCATCACCGACGCCATGCTCAACCTGCGCGAGCGCACGCTGTCGCTGCCGGCGGCGATCACGAAGAGTAATAAGGACCGCGTCGTCTACCTGAACGACGCGGCGATCGCGGCGGTCCAGAGCTGGCGCGAGGTGCGCAAGACGCTCGCCGTCCAGGGTATCGCCGGCGAGCTGTTCCCCGGCGACCCGAAGCACTGGGAGCGCCGCCTCACCGCGCACAACCGCGAGTTTCGCCGGCTGTGCGTCGAGGCCTCGATCGAGGACCTGCACTTCCACGACCTGCGCCACGACTTCGCGGTGCGCTTCCTGCGCGCGGGCGGCACGCTGGCCCAGCTGCGCGAGGCGCTGGGGCACTCGAGCATCACGCAGACTGAGAAGTATGCGCACGTCGTGCCTAGCGACGTCCGCAAGGCCGTTCTGGCGATGTAGGTAGGGAGGCACACGAAGTCGGCCGTTTCTGTCACCACCGGTCTCGTAGGGCACCACTTCCACCGGAATCACCGGGACCCAGGCCCAGGGCACATCTGTCCAGTCCGGCCTTCCTCTCTTCCCGGAAAGCAGTGCCTGGGGTAGCAACCAGTCCCTTCCTATCTGCCCTCGCCGGAGGGATGCAGGACCAGCCCGGCTTCCGCCCCAGAGTGGAGCAAGCCCTCCAAGGACATCCGGAGGTGCCAGGCGAAGTGCTGTCTCCGCGGCCACCGGTGGGTCCCTGGGCACCGGTGATATCGGTGAAACTGGTACCCTCCGACGCCGGTGGCGACAGCCGTTTCAATCGAAGACGCTCAGGCCTGGTGCGACAACTCTTTCCGAGACGCGACCTTACCGCGCACCAGCCCGAGATCCTTCGAGAACCTGCTCCCGTCGCCTCCCTCCTCGTCCCGTCCCGTGCCGGCTCGAACCGCGGGCTCAGTGCAACCTGACGGCAACGCGGTCAGCGCCCCAACTGCTTGAGCCGTTCCAGCCAGTACCCGGGACGGCGGCGCGTGTGGAACACGGCGACCAGGTGAAGCGCCTCGTCGCGTAGCGTGTAGACCAGCTTGATCGGAAAGGTCCGGAGGGTCACCCAGCGAAGACCGAAGGCTACCGGGGTCTCCGGCACGCTGGCGAACGCTTCGGGGAACTCGAGCGCGAGAGCGACTGCCTCGTCGAATTCCTGGATCAGCCGCGCGCCGAGCCCTTCCTCGCGCTTCTCGTAGTAGACGACCGCATCCTCGTATTCCGCCAGCGCCTCGGCGAAGAATTTCGGACCGGTCACTGGCCGCGGACGGATCGCAATCGCGCCGCGACCCTTGCGCGGGCCTCGGAGTCGTCGATCAGCTTGACCTGGCCCGCCTGCAACGCCTGCATCCTGCGGATCAGTTCCGCAACCTGTGACTGCTCGACGCCGGCTTCCTCGCCGTCTTCATCGAGGCTATCCAGCAGCGCACGGGCTGCTCTAGCGCGCTCGTCGACCGGAAGTTTGAACAACTCTGCAAGATGTTCCTCAACTCGGGCCATATGGAGAGTCTAGATGCCGCCCATAGCCGAGGCAACTAACTCAGCGAGCGCCCCCCCGCTGCGTCACGGGGAGCGCTGTAATCAGCGGTCGCATGCAAATCCCCTCCTTCGATCGGGTATTCTGCAATGGAAGGGGAAGCCAGATGCGCGGCGAAGCATTCGCACGCCAACTCGGCCAGCGTCCAGAATCGGACCGCATGCGACCAGAACGAGACGTTGGTTCGTTGGTTGTAGCATTCTGAAACAGCCTGGCACTCGGGCGTCGAGCGAAAGCGGATTGGCCCGATTCGTGATCATGCCGCCACCCCGTGGGCGGGGATGGGGCCACTGCAAGCGCGAACACTGCCGGCTCCGGCTATCGCCGGCGCGAGCCCGAGCGCACGCTGCTGCACGCGATTGTGCGCGAGCATTGGAAGACCTTCCTCGCCGGGATGGAGGAGCGCGGCGAAGGGAGCTTGCCCCGGTTCGTCGTGGGCGAGTTCGAGCGCTACCTCGCGTGCGGCGTCCTCGCCCACGGCTTCGCGCGGGTGCGCTGCGTGGCCTGCGGCGACGAGCTTCTGGTGGCCTTTAGCTGCAAGGGGCGAGGCTTCTGCCCCTCCTGCACCAGCCGCCGCATGCATGACACCGCCGCCCACCTCGTCGAGCGGGTGATTCCGCAGGTGCCCGTGCGCCAATGGGTCCTGTCTTTGCCGCGCTGGGCGCGCTTTCTGCTCGCCCGCGACCCGGCGCTGATCACGCGCACGCTCGACATCGCGCTGCGCGGGATCTTCGCCTGGCAGCGCCGCAGGGCACGCCAGGTCGGAGCGGTCGGGCCACGGGCAGGCGCGGTGACCTTCGTGCAGCGGTTCGGCGGCGCGCTCAACCTCAACGTGCACTTCCACTGCTTGGTCCCGGACGGCGTGTTCGTGCGCGAGGAGGGCAGCGTGCGTTTCGTCGAGCTACTACCACCGTCCGACGACGAGGTGGTGGCGGTCCTCCGGCGCGTGGTCGCGCGTCTGGAGCGGCTGCTGCGACCGAGGCTTGCGTCCCAGGAAAACGACGCGCGACCGCTCGATGCACTCGGCGCCGCCCAGGCCGAGGCGCTGCACTCCCTGGGGACGGCGCCACCAGACATAGGGCGGGTGAAGAAACGCGCGGCATACCTGCAGGGCTTCTCCTTGCACGCGGCGGTGCACCTGCACGAGAACGACCGCGAGGGCCTCGCGCACTTGTGCGGCTACGGAGCCCGGCCGCCTTTCTCGCAGGAGCGGCTTTCCCATCTCCCGGACGGCCGCCTCGCCTACCGGCTGAAGCGGCCCCTCGGCGGCGGTCGCACAGCACTCCTGCTTCAACCCGTGCAGTTGCTCCGCCGGCTCGCCACGCTGATCCCGCCTCCGCGCGCCCACCTCTTGCGCTATCACGGCCTATGCTGAGGTCAGCATAGGCCGTGCTATGCGCACCTCGAAACTATGCTGAGTCACAGCGGCGGGACCGCGGCCAGAGCCGTCGGCGAGTGGATCCACTCCGCATAGTTACAGGCCGTCCAGGAAGGTGAGCAGCCTGTCCGTGGCGCGGAAGCGGAGGTGCCGTGCGGGCGGCTCCTGCAGTGACTGCAGTGCACGTTCTTTCATCGCGAGGTCGGCTTCGATGTAGCGATGCGTGGTGGCGGGGCTCTCGTGGCCGAGCCAGAGGGCGATGACGCTGAGGTCGACGCCCGACTGCAGCAGGTGCATCGCCGTGGTGTGTCTCACCGTATGCGGAGAGATGCGTCGGCCCCGAAGCGAGGGGCAGCGCTTCTCAGCAGTGGTTACGGCTGTACGCAGGCGCTGCTCGACTCCTGACCGTGAAAGCGGGCGGCCGTGACGGTTGGGGAACAACGGCGCCCCGGGGTCACGGCTCACGCGGTCGAGCCAGTCGCTCAAGAGCTTCGCCGTGGACCGCCACAGGGGCGTCACCCGCTCCTTGCGGCCCTTGCCGCGAATACGGACGGAGGCGCCACCGACTTGGTCAAGATCGGCGATGCGCAGGGCGACGATCTCGGAGACACGGGCTCCGGTGTTGTAGAGCGTCGTCAGCATCACGTTGTCGCGCTGGCCGCTCCAGGTCGACCGATCCGGCGCATCGAGGATGGCCTCCATCTCGGGGCGGGACAGGAAGCCGAGCAGTGGCCGGTCGAATTGCTTGGTCGGGATGGCGAGCACGCGCTGGATCATCGGCAACGCGGTCGGGTCGCGGTAGGCGGCGTAGCGCAGGAAGGACCGGATGGTGACCAGACGGAGGTTGCGACTGCGCGCGCAGTTTCCCCGCTCCTTCTCCAGATGGTCGAGGAAGCCGAGGATCAACGGCGCGTCCAGATCAGCGAGCGTGACGGCGACCGGCGACCGGTGGAGCCGTGACTCCGTGTAGCGCAACAGCAGCCGGAAGGCATCGCGGTAGGCGGCCACGGTCCTGGCGGTGACGTTGCGCTGGCCGATCAGACGCTGGCAGAAGAAGTCCTGCAAGAGCGACGGGAAGCCCACAGGGGCCGGGAGCACAGGGGCGCCGCTCATCGCATCCTCCCCAGGCTGCGGCGCCGGTACGCTTGGAAGCGCGCAGCCGTGAGCGCCATCAACTCCGGGACGGCCGTCAGGTACCAGTAGGTATCGCTGACCTCCACGTGGCCCAGGTAGGTCGAGAGGGCGGGCATCTTACGGTCCACCTCGGCGCCTTCCCGATACCAGCGCAGCAGGGTGCGCACGGCCATTGTGTGGCGCATGTCGTGCAGCCTGGGGCGCCGGCCCTCCCGGTTCTTGGTCCAACCGAGCTTGCCGCGCAGTGCGTCGAAGGTGCTGGCGACGCCGCTGGCGCCCAGAGGAGCCCCCAACTCGTTGAGGAAGAAGGTGCGGGCAGACGTATGCGGATGGTGCTGGTCGCGCCGTCGGGCGTACTTCGCCAGCGCCAGGACGGTCGAGGGATGCAGCGGGACGAGCCGCGACTTGCGAAACTTGGTGAGCTGCACCGTGAGCACGCCGCTGTGCAGATCCGCGTCGTCGCGACCGAGGCGCAAGGCCTCCGAGATCCGCAGGCCGGTGGTGATCAGCAGACCCAAGAGGGTGACGTAGGTGTGCGGTCGCAGTCCTCCGGCGGGGCCCAACTCGCCGGCGGCACGCAGCAACGCGGCGATCTCCGTCTCGGAGTAGATGTGCGGCGTGGCGCGACGGGACGAGGGACCGAGCAGGCCGGCAGGGGGAATCTCGGTTCCCGGATCGAACAGGCTCCGGTGCTGAGCGAACCCGCGCACGAACTGGAGCCGTCGTGCCCACCAGGAGGGCCTCGTCCCCTCAGGCAGCCGCGCCCAACGGACGGCCAGCTCGACGGTGACGGGGCCTCGATGACCGACACCGTCGGCGTACCGGGCGAACCCCAGGAGCTGCTGTCCGGGGCTGTGCAGCGCGAACCCGAGCTGCCGCCGGAGCGCGAGGTACTCCTCCACCAGGGCCACCATGGTCGGAGTGGCCGTCACGACCGCACCTCCGGCCAGGGCTGCGCCACCTCGGCCAGCGTGGGCAGGTCGAGCTTGGTGTAGATCATCACCGTGTCGAGCGAGCGGTGGCGGAGGATGTCCGCCACCTCTTTGAGGCTTGCGCCCGCGCGGACCATCCGCGTGGCCGCGGTGTGGCGCAGGACGTGGGCCCCCCGGATGGGGACCTCGATGCGCGCCCGGGTGAACGCCCGGCGGACAACGGCGCTCACGCTGCTGGATGTGATCGGCTCGCCGAGGGGCGCCCGACGACGGACGAAGACCTGCCGGCCCCGTGTCGGCGGCCGGCCGTTGCGCAGGTAGCTGACCAGCGCACGGCCCACCTGCGCCGGCAGCGGCAGCACGCTGGCCCGTCGCTCCTTGGCTCGAGCCAGCCTCAAGGTACCCGCTCGCCAATCGATGTCGTCGAGCGAGAGGGCGGCGACCTCGCCGGCCCGCAGTCCCATCTGCGCCAGGCACAGCGTCATCGCGTAGTCTCGGCGACCAATGACGGTCGAGCGATCGAAGGAGCCGAGCAAGGCCGCGAGCTGCTGATCGGAGAGGGCGCGGGGCAGCTGCGCGCGCCTCCAGCGCGCCACCCGGGGCACCGCGGCCGCCAACGTCGCGTCGCACAGTCCCTGCAGCTGGGCAAAGCGAAGGAAGCTGCGCAGTGCCGTCCTCACGGCCTTGGCCGTCTCCGGCGCGCGCTCTCGCGCCTGCTGTGAGATGAAGCCGATGATCTCCTTGGGGCCGAGGGCACGCAGATCGACATCCCCGTCGCCGAAGCAGGTCTCGAGCAACCCGCGGGCGTAGCGCGTGTAGAGCCGCCGCGTTGCGGGCGCGGCGCCGCACGTGTCTTCCAGATGAATGTTGAAGGCGCGAAGGACCTCGTCCGCGGGGCACTCCTTTGGAGCCGGCGGCGGAGCGACCCAGCCCCGGGTCGTCAGGGCAGCCAGGAGATGGCCGAGCGCGGCGCGCACATGAACACGCATGCCCCGGGGCACCGTGCACTGGCAGAGCGGCAGATGCTCCTCGCGGAATTGCACCACCGTCTCGGTCGATAGCCCGACCGGTGCGATCCTCTCGAGAGCCAG
The DNA here is from genome assembly GCA_025350525.1 of Deltaproteobacteria bacterium. Lineage (GTDB taxonomy): Bacteria > Myxococcota > Myxococcia > Myxococcales > 40CM-4-68-19 > 40CM-4-68-19. Next base: position 8,202 of record JANXXR010000187.1, on the reverse strand, counting down.
CCAATGCGAGAAGTGCCCGGCGATCGACAAGTACGACTGGGCGACGGTTGAAGCGTAACCCCGGTCATGCAGACGGCTGGCAACCTCGTCGAGAGCGGTGCTCAGTGCGCCTCGGCGAAGCCGCTCAAGCACCTGGGGGGCAGTGAAGAATCGATCCAGCATCGGAGCTCCTTTCCGGCCGCGAGGCCAGCGAGAGAAGCCCGATCGTTATGCTGACGAGCGCCACCCGGCGGAGCGATCTGCATACATGAAGTCCCTCATGGATTCGGCAGCGCGGGCGCCCAACTCAGCATAGTTTCGAGGTGCGCATAGCACGGCGTCTTCGGCCCGGCCTCTCGCTGGCGTCGGGAGGTAGTTCCACGGCAGCCCGCCGCAGACGATCACTGTCGCCCTGCCCCAATGCCGTCTGCGAGCGAGCCCGTGATGTCTCCGCCCGCGACGAACCGCCGTCGCATCCCCTGGGCCGAGCTGCTGCTGCGCGTCTTCCGCGAGGACGTACTCGCCTGCCCCTGCGGCGGTCGCCGCGTCGTCCTCGCCTACCTGACCGAGCCCGGCCCAGTGAAGGCCATCCTCGACCACCTCGGCCTGCCCTCGACCGGCCCGCCGCTTGCCCCCGCCCGATTCAACACAGGCCCAGGCGAGACGGCCTGGCACGACGACGTGCCGGAGTTGCAGAAATCGCTGCGCTGACGGACGTATCCGTCTCTACCTCTTGAATTCACCCTGCGCGGCAGGTCCGTCGACCACCGCGCGTTGCTTCCGGTGGGCCGCCTTGCGCAGGGGTCGACGGAACACTTTTTATCGGACAAGGATCCGCCGCTTGGATGGCCTATGGTCGATAACGATGACCGAAGCCCGAACCAAGCCGATGACGAGCATGCGGCACTCGAGGTAGCGCTCGAACTCCGCCGCCACGAAGCGCGGCAGACCTCACTCCCGCTCGCTGCGTTCGCGCCGTGCAGCGCCTTCCCCGACCCACGCCCCCATCCCGCCCCGTCGGCTCGGTCAATGAAGTATTCCTCGGCACGCTTCATGCGAAAGGCTGCGTTCGAACCCGAACCTGGAGCTTCGACGTGCCCTCTTCGATCCCTGCCCTCACGCATCCCTCTGCCCCACCGCCAACGTGGCGGATTGCGCTCAACCTGTTGGACCAGAACCCGCACCAACCTCGATCCCAGATGGATGAGGGCGCACTCGCCGAGCTGATGGCGAGCATCCGAGACCACGGTCTCCTCCAACCCATCACCGTTCGCAAGGTCGGCATCCGGTATCAGGTGATCGCCGGTCACCGGCGGCTCGAGGCCTTCCGTCGCTTGCTCGCGGATGCGGAGCACCAGGATGAAGCGACGGCAGAGCGCTTCCGCACGATCCCCTCACACGAGAAGTTCGACGTCACCGATGAGGAAATGGCGCTCTTCGCCCTCGTCGAGAATCTCCAGCGCGACGACCTGTCTCCCCTGGATGCAGCTCTGGGGCTCTCACGCTTCCAGGATGCGCATCAGCTCTCGACGGAGGCCCTGACCAGGCGCACCGGCCTGGAGCTCGACCGTGTGAAGCGGCTCCTGCGCCTCTCGCGCGCGCCGAAGGTCATCCAGGAAGCGTGTCACCTGGGGGTGTTGGTCGACGAGATGGATGAACGCGGCTCGGTGAAGCTCCTTCCCTCGGGCAATCCCAAGCACCAGCGAAGCCGGCTCGATCTCATGGCCGCGCTCGAGTTCGCGAAGCTCCACGCGCACGCCATGAAGGCCTCGCCGAAGAAGGCCGACGAGCGCACCGCGCGCGCCATTCAGCGGGCGCTCTCTGAGCGCTGGAGCTTCCGCCGCGTGCAATCCTTCTGTCGCGCCAGCATCGCGACCGTCGAGCCCGAGGTTGCCGGCGTCGAGGCCGCCGCAGGGCCCACGCCGCTCCCTCTGTTCAGCGACGGTCAGGAGTTGCTGATCCGACGCGGTCAGCTCCGCAGCGCGGCGCCGACGGAGCGGGCGGCCCTGCGCCAGCTGTTGACGGCACTGGTCGAGGAGCTGGCATCGTGAGGTCGGCTCCGTATCCGGAGCAACGCTGCTCCGCGTGCCGGGCGCAGTGCCGAACGATCCGCCGAGCACCCTGCCGAACCGATTTCGGCCTGCTGCCCTGCACCCATTTCGGCACGTGGTTCGGCGGCGCGCAGACGGAAGACCCTCGAGATTCGAGGCCCCGCCTCGTCTCCTGGTAGCGCTCGCGGAACTGGAGTTCGGCGGTCGCCCGAAACCAACCACCCTCTCCCAATGAAGAGAGATTGGATAGGGTGGTTGGTTCGGTCTCCCTGGTGAATTTCTGAAAATTTTAGAGGAGGCGGGGCGGGGCATCGGGTTTGCTTTGAAGAGTTACATGGAGAAGCAAAGACATTTTCCAGAAGGAGAGTTGAGTGGTGGTGGAGGTTCAGTGAGTGATGGAGAGAGGCAAGAGAACAACAACGAAAAAGAACAGACGACGGGCCGGGCTGCGACGGCTGCGAAGCTGACCGATCGGGACAAGGACCTTCTCGGGCTGTTGGTGCTGGCGAGGTATCTGACGGCGGCGCAGGTTCATCGGCTGGCGTTTCCGGGGAAGCACGCGTCAGTGCCGTATCGGCGGCTGTTGAAGCTCTCGCAGGCGAATGGGCAGCCAGCGTTTCTCAGGCAGCGCTTCTTTCGGACGTACGATGGCAACCGGGTCGCGGTCTGGGCGCCGACGCCGTATGCGATGCCGGCGGCGCTCACGAGAGCTCCGCAGCTTCCGGAGTTGCCCAAGCACGACGTCGGCGCGCAGTTCCTCGAGCACCTCATCCAGCTGAACGAGTTCCTCGTTGCGCTCTGGCAGAACGGCGCGCGCTGCCCGAGCGCGGTGCACCCGAGCTTCCGATGGGTCCCGTCAGATCGCGTGCGGCTCGTCTGGGAAGAATGGGAGATGCGCGAGGGGCGCAAGCAGCAGCGGCTCATCCAGCCCGACGCCGTGCTCGAATTGCCCGTGCAACGTCGCCGCTTTTTCCTCGAGTGCGAGATGGGTACGCAGAAGATCGCGCCGGGCGAAGCGAGCGCACCTGGCGCGACGTTGTCGAAGGCGGACCGCTACCGAGCGTTTCTGTCAGGCGGGGCAGCCGACGAGGCGTCGCACTATCAGGCGCAGTATCGGGACGGCTTCGCACCCGAGGTCCTCTTTCTCGTGCTGAGCGACGGGAGGGCGAAGTCCGTCAACTCCGCTCTTGGGGCCTGGCGCGCGAAGAACCGAGACCCGCGCCCGATCGCGATCCGAGCGCTGACCTTCGAGGATGCTGCGACTGAGCTCCGCAGGCTCGTCGGCCTCGCGCCGCTCGGTGCGGATGGCCGCGCGGTTGCCGAACAACAGAGACTTCCCTTGGCGCGAGCGCTGAGCGCCGAGGAAGTCACCATCCTCAGCCGCTGCGTGTACGACGCGGTGCGATCGATCAAACAGGCACGCGCCGTGTTCCGCCAGGCTCACCGCCCCGACTTGCCGCCCTACCCCGACACCTACGACGCCGCCGCGGCGGTTCTCGAGCGCCTCACGCGCGCCGGGTAGCACACGGATCAGACGCCCAGGTCTTTCCTCTTCTCTCGCAGTGTCGTCGGCGAGCAGCCAAGAAGCTCGGCGGCGCGCTTCATGATGCCGCCTGCGGCCCGGATCGACTTCAGCAGATCTTCGCGGGTCAGGTCGACCGGCCGCTTGCGCGCCACCTCGATGGGCCCGGTTGGAATGCCGGGCAGCGTCACCATGAGTTCCTCGCCGGATGAAGGCGGGCCGTTGCGGCCGCGGACTTGATCCTCCGAGCGCAGGTACTCCTCGAAGGCATCGGTGCGCAGCTCCACAGGTGCGCCGTGGTTGCCGTCGGTGGTGCTGTAGAGCGCGTCCTTCAATTGGCGCACGTGGCCGGGCCAGGGCTGCGCCATGAGGAATTCCATCGCCTCCTCGGTCACCGTGGCCTTGACGCCCACCTCGGCGCGGATGATGTCGAGGATGTTGGCCACCAGGATGGGGATGTCCTCGCGCCGCTCTGCGAGCGTGGGAATGATGACGCGGTGCCCGCGCACCAGCCGGTTCACCAAGTCTTCGCGCAGCGGCAGGCCCTTGTCGGAGCCCAGCGGCCGCAGGTGGCTCTTGCCCTCGAGGACATCGAGGAGGAACACCTGCGCCTCGGCGGGCAACGACTCCACTTCGTCGAGGAAGAGCGTGCCGTGGTCCGCCTCGAAGAGCGCACCGTCGCGACGGTGGGCAGCGCCGGTGTACGCGCCCTTCACGTGACCGAGCAGCTCGCTCTGGAGCTGGTTCGGCTCGCGCGGGAGCCGACCGCAGTTGAGCTCGATGTAAGAGCCCTTGCGGCCGCTCAATTCGTGGATGCGCTGTGCGAGGTACGTCTTGCCCGACCCGGATGGGCCGAAGAGCAGCACGGGTCCCGACTTGCGAGCCGCGTCGCGCACCGAGTCGTCGAGCTTGCACGCAGCCTTCGACCGCCAGCGGCCAGGATCGGACCCCACCGCCTCGGATGGTATCGCGTCGAGAAACTCGATCCGGTTCTCACGATCGCCCAGCTCCAGCACCTGCCCGGCGACCACGCCGATGGGTCTGTCGCGCTTGACGCGCGTGCGCTCGCCCGGCGCCGTGGTTCGATAGAAGTAGCTGCCCAGCGTGCTGAGCGGGTCGCGAAAGGCCCACGCGGACAGCTCATGCACAAAATACAGAAGGCCGTGCAACCGCGACACACTCGCGTCCGAGAACAGGAGCTGGCATTCGAGGTCGCGACCGATCTTGTACGTCTGCGTGGTGAGCAACCGCAGCGTGACCGGGGGCTCCCCTCGGCGGAACACGCGAACCGCCTGCGGACTCAGACCCACAGCCCGATCCGACTCATAGGGAATCCACTTCGCGAAGTGGTCCGGGGGCGGATGCACGCACTCTCTCGTCACGGCGTGATGCCTGAGCTCGATCAGCGCTTCAGAGCCGGTCATCGAAGACCTCCTCTCGCTCCCGGATGTCGAAGTCCGATGCTACAACATGCGGTGGATCATACACATACCTACATACCAATAATGGTATTTAAAGGCAAGAAGTGGCGCGGACAGCGTCAACATTGACGCCCGGGCCCGCACCGGGCGCAGAGCACCTGCAGGGAGGCGCGGTGACCGAGTCCTTGTCACGCGCGTTGCAATTCACGCGGGGATGCCCCGCGAACCTGTCGGACTCGTCTATCGCGTCCTCGCCTTCGCCATCAGCCTGATCGTCGCGAGCCACCTTCTCATTCGTGGATATCCCGGCCTCGTCCTCGGCAAGAGTCGCGGCGCCGCGCTCCACGCGACCGCGCTCGGAAAATACGCACATGCGTTCGCGCGACTCGAGCTCGCCGCGACGTTGCACCCGATGTTGGCGGCCGCGGCCGTCATCGCGCCGCTGGCAGCTCTCTTCTGCGCGTACCGGCGGTGGATCACGTTCTGGAACGCCCGGTTCACCGAGAAGGTCACCGGCATCGAAGACGACTTGAAGGGCCTCCGATTCCCACTTCGCGACTTCGACCCGATCCCCTTCATCCTGAAGGCGCCGCAGGGCCACACGTTCGTCGGCCTCACGCCGAAGGGACGCATCCTGGCGCCGTGGGGCGTGTCGTGGAGGCCGGTCTACCTCTCCGCCGAAGAGCGCAGCATGCACCGGCACGTGCTCGGCAAGACCGGCTCGGGCAAGACGACCAGCATCCTCTGGCCGCAGGTGCTGCAGGACGCGCTCGCGGGACGCGGCGTGCTCGTCATCGATGCGAAGGGCTCGACGGAGAACGCCTGGACGATGCGGAGCATCGCCAGCGCTTGCGGCCGGCTCAAAGACTTCCGCTGGTTCGGCCTTCCCGCGTGGAATCGGCCCGAGCTCTTCTCGCACACCTACAACCTCGTGCACGTCGCGCCTCGATCGCGGAACGACGCCGGCGGCGACGTGCTCGCGATGGCCGAGCGGGTCTTCTCGGTCCTCGATCTCGGCGACAACCCCTACTTCAAGACCCAGGCGTTTCTCGCCTTCACGCGCGTCTGCCGCGTGCTGCACGGGATGGTGGACAAGGATGGCCGAGGCATTCCCTTCAACCTGCGCGACGTGTCCGTCTGCATCCGCGGACTCTCCGCCGGCGACACCAATTGGGGCAGCGCGCTGAAGCGGTGCCTCGCCGAATCGCTCGATCGCGAGGCCGTCGAGGAGCTGCGCGCGCAATGCATCTCGCTTGGCAGAGACGTCGGCTCGACACTATCGGGCCTGCTCGGCGCGATCGATCGCTTCCAGTCTCCGCTCGTCAACGCATACGCCCCCGATATCGTTTTCGAGGATGTCCTGCAGAAGAACTTGCTCGTCTACGTGCAGCTCCCATCCAACCTCTTCAAGATCCAGGCGCCCGCCCTCGGCAAGGTCATGCTGATGGACCTGCAGCAGGAAGCATCTCTGCGCCAGGTCTTCCGCGACCGGCGCAACCAGCGGCCGTTCTCGGTCAACATCGACGAGTTCGGCACCTTCGCCGATCGGTCCTTCATCGACTCGCTCAACAAGCTGCGCGACGCCCACATCCTCTTCACGCTCTCGCACCAGACGCTGGCCGACCTCGAGATCGTGTCGAAGGAGTTCGCGCAGTCGGTCTGGGAAAACTGCCGCAGTCGCGATGTGCTCGCGCTCGATAGCCCCGAGCTGTGCGAGCGGCTGGCGCGATCGCTCGGCACAAGGCCGCGGCTGGAACACACCATCCAGCAAGGGCCTGCCGCGATGTCGACGGTGGCCGCCACGGGCGTGATGTCGACGCGCGCGGTGGAGTCGCTGCGACTGCACCCGAATCGCTTGAAGATGCTCGCCTCGCGAGGACAGGGATTCCTCTTCGCGTCGCGGCCCGACGGGCAGGTCGCCATCCCCGTCGCGTACGGCCAACTCTCGGACTTGCCGCTGCCGCCGGAGGCGGCCCTCCAGCGCAACGATCAAACCCGTGCGCGCGGACTTCGGCTCTGCGAGGCGCTGACCGCGCCCGAGACCGCGAGTGCTCGGCGCGACCTGGGGACGCGCCAGTGAGCGAGACGGCCGTGGAGCTCTCCGAGCGCGAAGCATCTGTCCCCGAGCGCAAGCTGGTGACCGGGGCGACGACGCCCCGAGCGACGGTATCGGCGCCGATCCACGAAAAGTACCTGCGAGATGGCGACGTCGGTGAGTTCTTGGGGCTGAGCAAGAGTTGGGTCCGTCGGGAGCGCTTGAACGATCAAAGGCGAGCTCGCGATGGGTTGCCACCGCTGGGGCCGCGATGGGTCGTCCTCCGCGGAAAACTGATTCGGTACCGACTCAGCGACTTGCTGAATTGGGCCGAGGATAATTCGAGACAACTTGGCTCGATCGCCTTCTCGAACCGCGGCGGTGCGAAGTGAGGCTTCTTCAGCAACCACATGCAGAGGTCTCATCGCCCACGGCGGCGCCGCCGCTCGGCTGCAGGAGCGCGACGGGGCGCGATCGAGGGCCGCCGTCGAACGAGAAACTACGGCGGACACAGGCACGCAGAGGAGAATTCTCAATGCACTACAAGACGCAGTTGATCATCAGGAAGGTGAAGGGCCTCGGGCCTGCGGAACGCGCTGGGTATGTACTCGGCGCGGGCGCTGCGGCCGCCGTGGTGGCCGGAGGCGCTCGCGCGCACCCGGTCGTCGTTGCCATCGCCGGCGTCCTCGGCGCCTACGCGGTGCACAAGGTCCTCGAGCACATCGAGGCCGAGTCGCCGCAGGCCGAGGCGCTGATCGAGGCGATCCTGCCGTTGCTGGAGTTCGCGCTATGACGCGGTTCATCGTGCGCATTGTCTTGCACGGCGCAACGGAGGAGTACGAGTACGCGGCGCTGCACGAGTTCATGATGGCGGCGGGGTTTGCCAGGAGCATTGCGGCAAACAATGGCCAGACGTACCACCTGCCACCGACCATGTACTTGTACGAAGGTTTCGCGAGTCTGCAGCAGGTTAAGGCGCTCGCGGACAACGCGGCCAAGAAGACGGGAGACCAGCACGCGGTGCTGGCGATCGAGTACACGTCCGCGATGTGGAGCGGGCTGTCGTTGCAGGCCCGGCACCTTCCTAAGCGGACTCTTCGGCCCGCGATAATCACCAGCACGTTGAGGAGTTCCCGCGGCGGCGAGGAGACCTCGCCGCCGCTTTCGGACGCCGGACGTGCCGCCAGGGACTCG
>JANXXR010000183.1 GCA_025350525.1 Deltaproteobacteria bacterium | reverse complement strand
CGGCGAGTACTACCTCGATTCCCCCGCTGGGAGCGGCGCCGCGATCAGCCCCGGACAGACGCTCGTCGTCCACTACACCGGCTGGCTCGCCGACGGCACCAAGTTCGACAGCAACGAGGGCGCCGCTGCCTTCTCCTTCGTGCTCGGGACCGGCAAGGTCATCGGCGGCTGGGATCAGGGCTTCGTCGGCGCCCACGTCGGGGGCACCCGGCAGCTGCTCATTCCGCCAGAGCTGGGCTACGGCGTTGCGGGCTCGGGACCCATTCCGCCCGACGCCGTGCTGGTCTTCACCGTCAAGATCGACGGGGCATATTAGCCGCTACTTGATCGTCACCGTCACCGACACCGAGCCGGTGGCGCCGGGGTCGAGCGTGCCGCCCAGCGTCCAGGTGACGGTGCCGGAAGTTCCCGCCGCCGGGGCTGCGATGCTGCAGGAGGTGAGCGAGGCGGGCAGCGCTCCGCAGGCGGCGCTGGCAAAGGCGGTGAAGGCCGGCGTGACGTCGCTGATGACGATGTTCTGCAGCGCCTGGGCGTTGTTGGGATTGGAGTAGGTGATGGTCCAGGTCACCGCGCTGCCGGGCGGCACCGTCAGCTGGCTGGCCGACTTGACCAGCGAGATGGGCAGCTTGTTGAAGGTCACCTGCGCGCTGGCGGCGGCCGCGCCCGCGCTGGACATCTGCCCGCACTTCACGCCGCTGGCGGCGTTGGCGTAGGTGCCCGCGGTCCCGCTGGTGACGGGCACGGTGATGGTGCAGCTTCCGTTGCTGAGCGAGGCCACGGTCAGGTTGAGCGCGGTGGCAGAGGTGGCCAGCGCCGGGGCGCTGGTGACGCCGGTGCAGGTGCCGCCGATCGACGGCGGGCTGGAGACGGCGAAGCCGGCCAGCGCGTCGGTGAAGTTGCAGCTGGTGAGGGCGGCGGCGTTGGGGTTCGTCAGGGTGAAGGTGAGCAGCGCGTTCTTGTAAGTGTCGACCGAGCCCGGCGCGAACAGCTCCGAGATGGTGGGCTTCTGCACCACCGTCAGCGTGGCGGTGTTGGAGGGCGGGCCGAGGTTGACGCCCAGCGAGCTGGGCGCCGAGCTGGTGTTCGGGTAGCTGCCGGCGCCGCCCGTGACCACGTCGACGGTGACCGTGCAGCTCGCGCCGCCTGCGATGGTTCCACCCTGCAGCGAGAAGCCCGTGTCGCCCGCCGCGCTGCCGGCGGTGTTGGCGACGTTGCGCAACGATCCGCCGCAGCTGTTCGTGGCGTTGAGCGGCGAGGCGATCGACATGCCCGCCGGAAACGAATCGGTGAAGACCAGGGTGCCCGCGTAGCCGGTGACGGTCGGGTTGCTCACCACCAGCGACAGGCTCGACTTCTCTCCCGCGCCCATCGACGCCGGCAAGAAGCTCTTGGCGATGCCCAGCCGCGCCACTCCCAGGGTGGCGGCGTTGGAGGCGGGGCCCGCGCTGGCGCCGGTCTGCGAGGTGGTGACGCCGCTGGCGGTGTTCGAGTAGTTGCCGACCACCGCGGCGGTGACGTCGACCAGCACCGTGCAGCTGGAGTTGGCCGGGATGGCGAGGCCGGTGAAGCTGACGCTCGCCGCCGCGGCGTTGCCCGCGCTGGGGATGGCACCGGTGCAGGTGCCGCGGCCGGCGCCGATGTAGCTCTGCGCGGCGGCGGTGGTGGTCATGGGGCCGGGCGCGATGGGGAAGGTGTCGCTGAAGCTGGCGCCCGAGAGGCTGATGGCGTTGGGATTGACCAGGGTGAAGGTGATGGTGCTAGTCCCTGCCACGCCGATCGAGGAGGGCGAGAAGATCTTCTGGAGGGTCGCGTACGTCACCACCGTCAGGTAGCCCGGGGGCGAGGCGGGTCCGGCGGTGGGCGTCTGCGCGCTGGTGGCGCCGCTGGTCGTGTTGGGCCAGCCGGCGGCAGGGCTGATGGAGGGGCTCGAGACCTGCACGGTCACCGTGCAGGTGCCGCCCGCCGGAACGGTGAGGCCGCTGAAGGCGAGGCTGGTCGCGCCCGCGGTGAAGGAGTTGCCCGCTGCGCCCGCGCAGGTGCCGCCCGCCGCGCCGGTGGCGAAGATCTGCATTCCGCTGAGCGCATCGGTGAAGGCCACCGCGGTCAGCGCCGCGGCGTTGCTGTTGCTCAGCGTGAAGGTGAGCGTGCTCTTGCTGGTCGCGAGCGCCGCGCTGGAAAGGATGACGCCGGGGAAGAAGCCCACCGCGAGCTGCGGCGGCGAGGAGACCACCAGGTTCGCCGTGTTGGAGCCCGCGCCCGCGACCGGCGTCTCGGTGCTGGTCACGCCCGAGGCGGTGTTGGCGTTGGTTCCGGCGACGGCGCTGGTCAGCGTCACCGTCACCGTGCAGTTGCCCGCCGCCGGGACGGTCAGCCCCGAGAAGGTCAAGGTGCCCGTCTGGCCGGCGGTGAAGTTGTTGGCGGAGGCGCCCGCGCAGGTGCCGCCGGCCGCGCCTGCGGCGTTGACGCTCAGGTTGGTGAGGACGTCGGTAAAGCCAGCGCCCGTGAGGGGGACGTTGCTCGAGTTCGCCAGCGTGAAGGTGACCAGGCTCGTGCCGCCCTGCGCGATGGGGCTGGTGGCGAACGCCTTGGCGATGGTGGCCGGCGCGGCGACGACGAGGCGCGCGGTGTTGGAGACCGGGCCGGTCGCGGCCTCGTTGCTGGAGAGCCCGGTGGTGCTGTTGGGGAAGCCGGCCGCGGGGCTGACCGCAATGGCCGTCACCGGGACGGTTACGGTGCAGCCGCCGGCCCCGGGCGGAATGGTGAGGCCGCCAAAGGCGAGCGCGCCGGTCTGGCCGAGCGCGAAGCTGTTGGACGAGGCGCCGGCGCAAGTGCCGCCCGCCGCTCCGGCCGCCGAGACTTGCAGGCTGGCAAGCGTGTCGCTGAAGCTCGCGCCCGTCAGCGGGATGCTGTCGCCGTTGACGAGCGTAAACGTCATCACCGAGGTGGCGCCGATCTGGATGGTCGAAGGCGCGAACGCTTTGGCGATGGTGGGCGGCGCGGTCACCGCCAGCGCGGCGGTGTTGGAGGGAGGGCCGGCAGGGAGCAGCGCGGTGGACACGCCGCTGGTGGTGTTGGTCTGCCCGCCCGCGGAAGCGCTGGTGACCGTGAAGGTGACGGTGCAGCCCGCGGCGGGAATGTTGATGCCGGTGAAGCTGAGGCTGGTCTGGCCCAGGGTCAGGGATGCGGGCGTGGTGCCGGTGCAGGTGCCGCCGACGGGGGTGGCGCCGATGGACATGCCGCTGAGGGTGTCGCTGAAGCTGCCGTTCGTCTGGGCGACGCCGCTCGGGTTGGTGAGCGTGAGCGTCACCAGGGTGGTGCCGCCGGTCTGGATGCGGCTCGCCCCGAAGGACTTGGCGATGCCGATGACCCCCACTCCCAGCTGGGCGGAGTTGGAGGGCGCGCCGGCCAGCACCGTTTCGGTGGTGGTGACTCCAGAGGCGGTGTTGGTGTACGGGCCGGCGGCTGCGCTCTTCACCGCGAAGGAGACGGTGCAGGTCGCGCCGGCGGGCAGGCCGACGCCGGCGGGATTGAAGGCGGCGGCCCCCGCCGCGACGCTGGCCGGAAAGCCGGTGCACCCGCCGGAGGTGGTGACCGCGCCGCCCACCGCCTGCAGCGGCGAGGGAAAGGCGTCGGCAAACGACCCGCCGGTGAGCGCCGTCGCGGCGTTGGAGTTGACGAGGGTGAAGGTCAAGGTCGCGCTCGCGCCCGGGGCC
>JANXXR010000669.1 GCA_025350525.1 Deltaproteobacteria bacterium | reverse complement strand
TAGTTGCAGGTGATGGTGCCCGCTCCGATGTTGCACCCCTCGCCGATGACCGCGTCGCCGAGGTAGGTGAGGTGGTTGGCCTTGCTCCCCTTGCCCAGCACCGTTTTTTTCAACTCCACGAAATTGCCCACGTGCGCCTGCTCGCCAAGCTGTGCACCGGGACGCAGACGTGCAAACGGCCCCACGATCGCCCTCTCGCCGACTTTGCACTCGGTGAGGTGCGAGTAGGGGAGGATCTCCACGCCGTCGGCGATCTCGCTGTCGACGATCACACAGCCCTGCCCGATGCGGACGCCCTTGCCGACCCGCGTCTTCCCCCGCAGCGAGACCATGGGCTCGAGCAGGCAGTCCTGGCCGACCTCGACGCCTTCGTCCACGTAGGTGACCGCGGGGTCGACCAGCGTGACCCCGTCCTTCATGAGCTGCGCGTTCTTCCGCTTGCGGAGCTCTTTGCCGCTCCAGGCCAGCTGCGCGCGATCGTTGACGCCGGACACTTCGCTCTCCTCCGCCACCACCGCGACGGCGCGGCCCTTGGCGACGATATCGGTCAGGTAATACTCGCCCTGCGCGTTGCCGCGCCCGACGTTCTTGAGCGCGCTGAAGAGGAACTTCGCGTCGACGAGGTAGATGCTGGCGTTGACCTCGTCGAGCTGCTTCTCCTCTGCCGACGCGTCCTTCTCCTCGACGATGCGCTCCACCTCGCCCTGGGCGTTGCGGACGATGCGCCCGTAGCCTTTTGGATCTTTGGCGCGGGCGGTGAGCATGGCGATGTCGGCGCTGCCCTTGGCCTCGACCAGCTTCTGCAGCGTCTCGGCGCGGATGAGCGGGACGTCGGCGGCGAGGATGAGCACGCTGCCTTCGAAGCCGCGCAGCGCCTCCTCGGCGCAAAGGACCGCGTGGCCGGTGCCCAGCTGCTCCTTCTGCAGCGCGAACTTGAGCGGCGCGCCGGGAAACTGCTTCTTTAGGTCCGCCTCGACGTCCGCAGCCTGGTGCCCGACCACCACCACCGCCGGCGCGCAGTCCAGCGAGAGTGCCGCCCGCAGCGGAAAGAAGGCGATGGGCCTCCCCAGCGCCGCGTGCAGCACCTTGGCCTTGTCCGATTTCATCCGCGTGCCCTTGCCGGCGGCGAGCACGACTGCGGCGAGCTTTTTCATGGTCTCCACTTGGTAGGCAGCCAGTCGCTTCCTGCCAAGTCCATGCCACATGCTAGCGTCGTTTTCGTGTTCGTCGATCTACACCTTCACGCCGACGGAATCTCATCCAGTGACCTCGAGACGCTGGCGTATTTCGGCCTGAAAGCCGCCGTCACCTGCGCGCGCGACGCCGGCGCCGGCAGCGCCGACGAGCTGCGCAGGCATTGGGATGAGCTGGTCCAGAATCAGACGCAGCGTCTCAAACTGGCCGGCATCCGCCCGCTGGTGGCGCTGGCGCTGCCGCCCAACCGCATCCCCTGGCACGGCGTGGACGATCTGCTCAACCGCCTGCCCCACTACTTCGACGACCCCCGCGTGGTGGCCCTTGGCGAATTGGGGCTCATCGACGGCACGCCGCGAGAAGAGGACATCTTCTCGCGGCAGCTCAAGCTGGCGGCGCGGCTGCGGCGGCCCGTCATCGTGCACACTCCCCACCGGGAAAAGCTGCTGCGCACCAAGCGCCTGTTGGCGCTGCTTCAGGAAACCGCACTGCCGCCCGGGAGCGTGCTCATCGACCACGTCAGCGAGGAGACCTTTCCGCTGGTGCGCGGCTTCGGCTGCTGGGCGGGGCTGACCTTGCAGCCGGGCGGCATCGAGCCCAAGGCGGCGGCGGCGCTCATCTCCCGGCACGGCGCGGAGCGGCTGGTGCTCACCTCGGACATCGGCGAAGGCGCCACCGATCTGCTGGCGCTGCCCAAGGCCAGAGAGGCGCTCCGGGAGGCCGGGCTCTCGGAGGAGCTCTCGCACCGCGTGCTCTCGGAGGGTCCGCTTGCATTTTTGAAGTCCTTCTAAGTACGCGGTTTCGTACATTGATTGAAGCCCGATAGCGCTTCTAGGCTCCTGCCTCGACCAGCCGACCCCCCGGCTGAGTCTGGAGGCAGGTTGCTGGCCCTCGTTTCCGTCCTCGTCGCTGCCCATCCTTCGCTCTTCTTCGGCGCCTCGGACGTAACCTCCCTCCGGCAGGCCGCGCAGACGACGCACGCCTCGATCGCCACGCACATCACCAACCTGCTCGATCAGCATTTGAACGACCCCACGCCGACGCCGACCGAGTATGACGACTACCGCTTCCTCGGAAACCAGGTCGCCGTCTGGGCGTTCGGTTACCAGCTCACCGGCAACGCGCAGTACGCCGCCATCGCCCGCGCGCAGCTGCTCACGTACGCCTCGTGGAGCGCCTGGGACAACGGCGAGAGCGCCAACGTGGGGGGCCCCGACCTCAATGAAGCCCACATGCTGCTCGGCGCCTCGGTCGCGTACGACTGGGTCTACTCGACGCTCTCCGCCGCCGACCGCACCACCATCGCCAACAAGATCGGCGTCGAGGCCCAGAAGGTCGCGGCGTATCTGCCGAGCGCGTGGTGGATCGATCAGTACCTGCAGAACCACAACTGGATCGACACCGCCGGACTCGGCATGGCCGCCCTCGCGCTCTCGGGCGAGGACGCGCGTGCGGCGGGTTGGCTGGCCTCGGCGCGGACCAACTTGCAGCGGCTGCAGCTCTCGGTGGGCGCCATCCCCGACGGCAGCTGGCACGAAGGTCTTCCCTACGAGGGCTACGGGCTCGCCATGGCGCTGCCCTTCTGGGTGGCCATGCGCCACGCCGGCGCCGACTACACCGACATGGGCCTGCTCCGCGGCTACGGGAAGTTCTACCTGACTGCGGGCATCCCCGATTCGCCGCGGCAACTCATCCTGCCCTTCGGCGACTTCACCCACTGGCCGGCCCAGCAAGTCCTGCAGATCCTCCGCTTCACCGCGGCGCGCTTCCGCGACGGCTACGCGGTGGCGGGCGCGGAGCGCTACCTCGCCAACGTGCCGCGGGGAAACTTCCTCCCCGAGCTCTGGTACGACGTCTTCGAGTTCCTCAACTACGACCCCAGCGTCGCCGCGGCCGACATCCACACGCTGCCGCTCGACTCGCAGTTCCCCGACATCGGCGCGGCGGTCCTGCACAGCACCTACGACGCGGGCGACTTCACCATCGGCTTCAAGGCGGGCGTCTACGGCGGGCGATCCAACTTCAACCGCGTCATGAACAACGCCGCGCCCTGCCTGGGCTCCGCCGCCTGGGGCAACGCCGACTGCGGCTGGGTCGAGTGGGGCCACGACCACAACGACGACATGAGCTTCTGGCTCTTCGGCATGGGCCAGTGGCTCGCCCCGGAGGCGATGGGCTACGACGCAGGAAAGAGTACCAACTATACTTATCCTGCCAGCCAGACCGCCTACCACAACGCGCTCCTGGTGGACGGGCAGGGGCAGCTGGGCGACACCCGCATCTCCGACTCCAACTGGAACAACGCCTGGTTCTGGCAGCGGCAGTCGAGCCCGCTCCTCGCGCCTACGGGCACGGCCGACTACGCCATCGCCGGCGGCGCTGGCGCGCAGCTCTTCGCGGCGCCTTTGGGCATCTCGCGCTGGGACCGCGTGGTGGTGATGGCGCGCGGCCGCTACGCGTTGGTCCGCGACGACCTCGAGGCGGCCGCCGTGCACAGCTTCGACTGGATCTGCCACTTCCAGGACGGCGTCACCGTCGACACCGCCTCGGGCTGGGTGCAGGGCATCGGCAAGGGCGGGCAGTCGCTGGGAGTGCGCGTGGTCTCGCCGGTAGCGTGGACGGCGCAGACCGGCTCGCAGACGGCGGAGCTGATGGACCAGTTCGATCCCGACGCGCAGACCTCGTACGTGCGGGTGCGGCCGGCCTCGAGCGCAGCGGCGCAGCAGTTCCTCACCGCGCTCATGCCGGTGGCGACGGCCTCGTGGGGGCAGCGGACGCCCGTGAGCGCGCTCTCGGCGGCGGACCCCGGAGCGGGCGCGGTGGTGGCCGCGGGCTCGGCGCTCGAGGAGCGCTGGATTTTCGCCCGCGCCGGCTCCGCGGGGAAGGCGGCGGGCGACCTCGCTCTCTCTGGCGCGCTGGCCGGGATGGCCGCGCGCGACGCCTCGGGAGCGCCGCTGCGGACGCTGCTCTTCGGGGCGGGACAGCTCTCCGATCAGGCCGGAGCGCGGCTGCTCCTCTCGACGACCAGCGCCACCGCCATCGAGGCGAGCGGCTCCGGCGCCACCCTTCTGGTGACCGGCGCCGGCATCGCCGATTTCCAGGCGTACGCCCCGGCGGCCACCGAGGTGACGCTCAACGGCCAGGTGGTCTCGGCAAAGTTCGAGGCCGGGATGGTGACCTATCCGGGCTCGCCGATCGCCTGCTGTGCGCCGCCGCCGGATGCGGGTATCGCCGACGCTGGAGCGGCGGACGCCGGAACTCCGGACCCCGGCCTCGACGCGGGTGCGACGGATGCTGGCGCGTCGGACAGCGGGGCTCTCGATGCCGGAACTTCCGACGCCGGCCCTGTCGCTCCGCCGGCGGGCATCGGACCTGTGACTTTAGCGGACGCCGGCGCCGCGTGCGGACCGCAGCAGCCGTGCCTCGCGCTCTCCTCTCCCGCGCAAGGCTGCTCTTCGACCGGCGCGGCGGCGGGCTGGCTTGCACTCGCAGGAGCTTTCGTCTTCCTGCGGCGCCGGCGCTGAAAATTGGCATATCCGCACGATGCCGGACAGAGTGGCGGGCGAGGGCCTGCCCGCTCCATGGCTTGTGCTACGGTGTAGGCTCCGCCCGCATGGTCGCTTTGCGGGAAGCCGAAGGCCACGCCCGCGTGTTGGACATGCTAGCGATGACGAAAACGCTCCGCACCCCCCGCACAACTCTCCTCGCCTCACTGGCGCTCGTCGCCGCGTTCGCCTGTCACCGGCAGGTGGCGGTGGCCCCGCCCGCTCCTGCCGCTCCGGTGCAGAAGTCCGCCGCCGTCGGTGGGCCCGCTGCGTCGGTCGCCAAGCCGCCCGACGCTTCGCCGGAAGCGCGGCGACCGATCCAGCAGCCGCCCGCAGTGCCCTGCCTCGACGTGCCGGGCGGCCGCGACGCCAGCCTCCCCGATTTGCTCGAGCAGGCGGGCCACGACTTCGAGAAGGGCCGCTACGAGGACGCGCTCGAGTGCGCCCGCGAGGCCACCCGCATCGACGGGAACAGCGTCGCCGCCCATCACTTCCGCGGGGCCGCGCTGGCCGAGCTGGGCCACGTCGAGGAAGCGCGCACCGCCTACGCCCGCGCCCTCGCGCTCGATCCGGACGATCCCGAAGTCCTGCGCTCGGTGGCCGACCTGCACGTCCGCCGCCTCGGCGCCCGCGACGACCTGGAGCTGGCGCTGCAATACGTCCACCGCGCGCTGGCCCGGGCGCAGAAGAACAAGGACAAGCCGCTGCTCAAGGAGCTCTTCCTCCTCCAGGCGATGGCGCTCGACGACCTGGGCCGCCCCGGCGACGCGCTCGCCTCCGCCAACCACGCGCTGGAGAACGACGCCAAGGACCGCGAGGCCCGCCGCGAGAAGGGCGTCGCGCTCTTCGAGCTGTGCCACTTCGACCAGTCGCGGGCCGAGCTCGCCAAGCTCGCCGTCGAGGAGCCCGACGCCTGGGCCGAGCACTACCTGGGGCTGATCGCCGAGCGGTCGCAGGACGACGCCGCGGCCGCCGCGCACTTTGCCCGCGCGCAGAAGCTCGACCCCGACGCCTTCAAGGCCGCCGTCCCCGCGCCCACCTCCGCCTTCCAGAAGCTGGTGCAGGAAGAGGTCGACAAGCTGCCGCCCGACATCAAGCGGGGCCTCGCCCACGCCAACTTCGCGGTCGAGGACTTGCCCGAGGTCGGCGATCTGGTGGCCACCGACCCGCCGCTCTAGCCCGGCATCCTCGGGCTCTTCCGCCCGCCCGCCGAGACCGCCTCGCCCGAGGCGCGCCCCACCATCCTCCTCTACCGCCGCAACCTCTCGCGCGCGGCGCATTCGGACGACGAGCTGCACCGGGAAGTGCGTGACACGCTCATGCACGAAGTGGGACACCTCAACGGCGAAGACGACGAGCAGCTTCGCGACCGCGGGCTGTGAGAGCAGTCAAAGGACGAGCTTCCGTGAAGATGATCGACATCGGTGAAAAGGAGCGCACCTCGCGGGTAGCGGTGGCGCGCGCCGACCTGCGCTGCTCGCGGGCGACCCTGAAGCTCCTCAACGAAGGGCGGCTGGAGAAGGGCGACGCGCTCGCGGCCGCGCGGCTCGCGGGAGTGATGGCGGCCAAGCGGACGCCGGACATCCTGCCGCTCTGCCATCCGGTCGCGCTCGCCGGCGCCGACGTCGAGGTGGCCTGCGACGAGGCGGCCGGCTTCGTGCGCATCGAGGCGCGGGTGCATGCGCTCGACCGGACCGGCGTCGAGATGGAGGCGCTCACCGCGGTGATGGCGGCATCGCTGACCGTCTACGACATGTGCAAGCGGCACGACAAGGGGATGGAAATCACCTCGGTGCGCCTGATCCACAAGAGCGGCGGGCGCAGCGGCGACTGGAACCGCGAGGGCGAGTCGCAGCCCAGCGCGGCGGCGCCCCTGACCACGACCTCGCGCGGGACGCGGAAGATCCAGAAGTAGGCCTCGGGCTCCAGGCCCTCTGCTAGTGCGCGCCGCCTGAGCTGATGAAGCGCTCGGCGTCGATGGCGGCCATGCAGCCCGTGCCGGCGGCGGTGACGGCCTGGCGGTAGACCGGGTCGGCCGCGTCTCCCGCGGCGAAGACGCCGGGGATGCTGGTCCGGGTCGAGCCCGGCGTCACTTTCAGGTAGCCGACCTCGTCCATCGAGAGCTGGCCCTTGAAGAGCGCGGTGTTGGGCTCGTGGCCGATGGCGATGAAGAGCCCGCCCATCGGGAGCTCGCGGATCGCTCCGGTGACAGTGTCCTTGGTGCGGACGCCGCGCACGCCGCTCTGCTTCTCGCCCAGCACCTCGACCACTCCCTGGTTGAGCGCCCAGGCGATCTTGGGATTGGCCTGCGCCCGCTGGATCATCACCTTGGAGGCGCGGAAGGTCTCGCGGCGGTGGATGACGGTGACCTTCGAGCACATCTTGGTGAGGAACAGCGCCTCTTCCATGGCGGTGTCGCCGCCGCCCACCACGCCCACTTCCTTGTTGCGGAAGAAGAAGCCGTCGCAGGTGGCGCAGGCGGAGACGCCGTGACCGGAGAGCAGCTTCTCGGAGGGGATGTCGAGCCACTTGGCCGAGGCGCCGGTGGCGATGATCACCGTCTGCGCCAGGAGCTCGCGGCCTTCGCCGACGACCACGAAGGGCCGCTTTCCGAGGACGACGCTGGTGACGACGCCGTCGATGATCTGGGTGCCGAAGCGCTCGGCCTGGGCGCGGAACAGCTCCATCATCTCGGGGCCCAGCACGCCCTTGGGAAAGCCGGGATAGTTCTCGACGTCGGTGGTGATGGTGAGCTGCCCGCCCGGCTGCATGCCGGAGAAGAGCACCGGCTTCAGATTGGCGCGCGCGGCGTAGATGGCGGCGGTGTAGCCGGCGGGCCCGGATCCGACGATGACGACCTGGTGTTGCTCCACTTGAACTCCTTGCTGGAAGGCGGCGGAGTCTAACCCGAAAAGACGCGCGCGCCCGACTGTTCTGCTACAGTCCCGGTGTGGATCCCGCTCAGTTAAAAAAGATTCCGCTTTTCGCGAACCTGACCACCGATCACCTGAGTAAGGTGACGGCGATCGCGACGCAGAAGCTGGTGCGGGCCAACGAGCGGATCTTCCAGGAGGGCGAGGTCGGGACCGAGATGTACCTGATCGCCTCGGGCAAGGTGCGCATCTCCAAGATGGTGCCCGGCGTGGGCGAGGAGGCGCTCGCCATCCTCGAGCCTGGCAGCTACTTCGGCGAGATGGCGCTCATCGACGACACGCCGCGCTCGGCGGACGCCACCGCGCACATGCCGGCCACTTTATACGTGATACAAAAAGCAGACCTCGAGGAGCTGATGTTCCTGCACAAGGACCTCGCCTACGAGCTGCTCTGGACCTTCGTGCGCACGCTCTCGGCTCGGCTGCGCGAGACCAACGACAAGATCAAGGCGTTCTTCGCGCTCTCGGCGCGCTTCTAGGAGCTCGTTGGCGTATTCGGCAACGCGACGAAGGAGAAAGCCGGAGGCGGCTCCTGTCCAGCGGCCGGGGCTCGGAGACGCCCGGCCGACGGGCTAGGCGCAGCGTTTTCGGGCTCCCGTCTCGTTTTGGGAGCCCCATTTCCGGACGGCTCCCTCTCAAAGGCCGGTGGCACGGCTGCTGCAAAAGTCCCGGCGCATGCCGCCCGGCGATCGCCTCCACACCGAATCACCCGCTGCCCTCTGCGACGCCGAGCTGCTGACGGCGCTCCTCGATCCTTCCGATCAACTCCTGCCCAGCCGGCTGCTCGCGCGCGGCCTTGCGGGGCTGTCCCGCGCCACGCTCGGCGAGCTGCGCGCGACGCCCGGCCTCAGTCCGCAAAAAGCGCTCCGGCTCGTGGCCGCGCTCGAACTGGGGCGGCGCGTCGCCTTTGCGCCGCCGCCCGACCGGCCGCGGCTGCTGCGCGCGGCGGATCTGGGCAGGCTTCTCTGGGGCAAGCTGGCCGCGCTCCGGCACGAGGAGTTCTGGGCCGTGCTGCTCAACGCGCGCCTTCAGGAGATCCGCACGGTCCGCGTCGCGCAGGGCGGGCTCACCGCCTGCTCCATCGCGCCCCGAGAAGCCTTCTTCCCCGCCATCCTCCACCAGGCGCCGGCGGCGGCCTTCGTGCACAACCATCCTTCGGGCGATCCGTCCCCTTCGGGCGACGACCAACGGCTGCAGCTCCTGCTCGACGAAGCCGGGCGCGCGCTGGGCATCCGCGTGGTCGACCACCTGGTCATCGCCGAGTCGGGAATCCACAGCGCCGTCGAAGGGCGCTGTCCACCGGTTTCACTCGTTCCGCGCCTGGGCGTGGGGTAAAGGGGAGGGGCGCATGGAACTGTCGCAAGCCTTGCAGCAGCACTTCGGGTACACCGCGTTCCGCAAGGGGCAGGAGCAGGTGGTGCGGTCGGTGCTTTCCGGCCGTCCCACCATCGCCATCCTTCCCACCGGCGGGGGCAAGTCGCTTTGCTTCCAGCTGCCGGCGCTCCTGCTCGAGGGCACCACGGTGGTGGTCTCGCCGCTCGTCGCCCTGATGAAGGACCAGGTGGACGCGCTGGTCGCGCGGGGCATTGCGGCGACCTTCATCAACAGCTCGCTGGGGGACGCCGAGCGGCAGGAGCGGCAGGCGCAGCTGCGCCGCGGAGGGTACCGGCTGGTCTACGTGGCGCCCGAGCGGTTCCGCTCGCCCTCCTTCCTCTCGGCGATGTCGGGGCTCAAGGTTCCGCTTTTGGCAGTGGACGAGGCGCACTGCATCTCCGCCTGGGGGCACGACTTCCGGCCGGAGTACCAGAAGATCGCGCAGGCGCGGACGGCCATCGGCGCCGAGCGAATCCTCGCGCTCACCGCCACCGCCACTCCCGAGGTGCGCCGCGACATCGCCGACGCCCTCGAGCTGCGCGACCCCAAGGTCTTCGTCGCCGGGTTCGATCGGCCCAACCTCTTCATCGAGGTGCTGCGGGTGGCCGGCGACAAGGAGAAGCTGGGGCGGCTCCAGGCGCTGGCCCGCGGCGGAGGGCCCGGCATCGTCTACGCGGCCACCCGCAAGAACGTGGAGAAGGTGGTGGCGTCGCTGCGGGCTTCCGGCATCGAGGCAGCGGGATATCACGCCGGGGTGGAGGACTCGGAGCGCACCGCCGTGCAGGATCGCTTCCTGCGTGGAGAGGCGCCCATCATCGTCGCCACCAACGCCTTCGGGATGGGCGTGGACAAGCCCGACATCCGCTTCGTCGCCCACTTCGACACGCCGCGATCCCTCGAGGCGTACTACCAGGAGATCGGGCGCGCCGGCCGCGACGGCAACGAGAGCTTCGCGCTCCTGCTCTTCAATTTCGCCGACGTGATGATGCAGCGGCGGATGATCGACGCGGGCCGGCCCTCGCGCGATCTGGTCGAGACCGCCTGGGCAGCGGCGCGTCGGCTGCGGCAGGGATCGGTCGACGACCTGGCCCGGGAATGCGCGGTCAGCTCCTCCGAGCTGTCGGGCGCGGTGCGGCTGCTCGAGAGCGCCGGGCACCTCGAGCGCGGCCGCGGACGCGACGCGCAGTTCGTGGTGCTCACACCCGCAGTCGGGCCCGCGGAGCTGGCGGTGGACTTCGAGCTGCTCGAGCTGCGCGTGGCGCGGGAGCGTCAGATGCTCGACCGCATGGTCCGCTTCGCCGACACCCGCGGCTGCCGGCGGCACAACCTGTTGCGCTACTTCGGAGACGCCGAGGCGCCCCGCTCGTGCAAGGCCTGCGAGAGCTGCGCGGGGAGCCGGGCGCCCGAGCCGGAGGCCGTCGCGGCGCAGAAGAAAGCCAGGACGGCGCGCGCCGCGCCGGATGGCACTGCCCTGCCGGAGCTGCCCTTCGACGCGCAGGTCTTCGAGAAGCTGCGCGGGCTGCGCACCGAGCTCGCGCGGGAGCTGCATGTGCCTCCCTATGTCGTCTTCCACGACGCCACGCTGCGGGAGTTGGCGCGGGCGCTCCCGTACGACGAGCGCAGCTTCCTTTTGGTCAAGGGCGCCGGGCCCTCGCGCTGGCAGAAGTACGGCGAGCGGGTGGTGGCCATCACCGGAGCCGCGCGGCCGCCGCTGCCGCCGCCCGAGCCGCTGCCCGAAACTGCCGGCGTCGTCCGGGAAGAGATGGAGGCGCCCCGCGCCGTAACGGTGCGGCCCGCCTGGCGCGAGGAGATCGAGGGACTCCCCGAACTGCCTGCGCGACGAGACCCACCGCGATCGCAGGGGGAGCCGCCGGCCTGGTTCGACGCGGTGCCGCCGCCCACCGCCGAAGTCCAGGCTCGTCCCGAGCAGGCGCGCGGCGGAGACGAGCTCTGGTCGATGTGCTCCTCGGGAGCGACGCTCGGGGAGATCTGCACCCGGCTGCGGAGGACCAGCGCCGACGTGGCCTCTCAGCTCGCCGATGGCGCGCGGCAGGGGCGCAGCCTCGATGTGCTGCGCCTTCTGGGCAGCGATCGGGTGGCCGCCATCCGCACTGCGGCAGCGGGAGCTGGAGACGATCTGGTCGCGGTCCGCAAGCGGCTGCCCTTTCCGGCCGCGCTGGCGGAGATCCGGCTGGCGCTGGTGGCGCCGGCCTAGCCCGACGGCTGGGCGTCCCCGAGCCCTGGCCGCTGGACATCAGCCGTTGGCGAATACGCCAACGAGTTCCTAGAAGGGGATGTCGTCCTCGCCGCCCTTCGAGCCACCGGAAGCGCCGCCGGGAGCGCCGCCGCCACCGCCGCCGGATCCGCCGCCCGACGGTTCGTCCATTCCGGGAGGAGGGGTACCGAAGTCGTCGGCAGGGGCCCCGCCGCTGCGAGCGGCGCCACGGCCCTGGCCGCGCTCGCCGCCGGAGAGGAAGACGACGCCGCCCACCGGGTTCGCGACCACCTCGGTGGTGTACTGCTTGACGCCTTCCTTGTTGTTCCACTCGCGGGTCTGCAAGCGGCCTTCGATGTAGACCTGCCGTCCCTTGGAGAGGTACTCGCCGCACAGCTCGGCGGTCTTGCCCCAGACGACGATGCGGTGCCACTCGGTGCGCTCTTGCTTCTGGCCCTGCTTGTCGGTCCAGTTCTCGTTGGTGGCGATGGTGAAGTTGGCCACCGCCTGGCCGCCGGGGGTGTAGCGAACCTCGGGATCCTTGCCCAGGTTGCCGACCAAAATGACCTTGTTGACGCCGCTGCCAGCCATGCTTTGCCTCGCTTCAAGTTGAAGGCGGCACCCTAGCACAGGGGCCCGACAACGGCGGTCGGCTGCGCGCTCTTAGCCGCCGCCGGGGCGGGCGCTCTCGGTCCCGGTGCGGCAGCCGGCGCCGGTGCAGGGAGCGGCCTTGGCGGAGTCCGGCGAGACCAGCGTGGCGGGGACGGCGCGCACCGGCGCGGCGGAGGCGGAGGTGGGCCGGGCCGAGGGCGGCGCAACGGCAGGAGAGGGGTCGCTGGAAGCGGGCGGCGTCGCTGCGGGAGCAGGCGTGACGGCGGGAACGGCGGGTGCGGCCGAGGGCGGAACGGCGGAGGCGGGCTGAGCGCCGCCGGCTCCCGACGGCCCGGTGGCCGCGCCCTGGGAAGTGGCGCCGGCGCCCGACTGGGCCGCGGTGGCAGCTTGCGCGGCGGCGGCGGCGGACTGCACGGTGGCGACGGCGCTCGACGGAGTCGCCGGTGTCGAGAGCGGCGAGGCTCCCGCGGGCGCCTCGGGAGGCGCGGGCCGATGCTCGATCACCGCCAGCCAGCCATCGAGCTGCTGGCCGGGCGAG
>JANXXR010000128.1 GCA_025350525.1 Deltaproteobacteria bacterium | reverse complement strand
CTTAGGCTGTCAGGCCGGCTCCGGGTTATCCTCCTTTCGTGCCGGTCATCTGCCAGGATGCGGTCGGGCGCTGCTCGTTCATCGACGTGCTCGAGGAGGCTGCGCTCATCCACCGGCCGGTCGCGGTGGCGCTGCGCGGCGGCGAGCGGTTCATCGACGTGGTTACCGACGTCGTCACCGAGAACCACGAGGACTACGCCGTCTTCCGCAGCCACGACCGGGTGGCGGTGACCGAGATCGCCGCCGCCACGCGCTGCGATCCGCACTCTCCGCGCTGAGCGCGCCCGCTGCGCAAAGTTTGCGGGCTGGCGGAACGCCGCAGCGTGGTTGCTTCCCGCCCCTCGAGGCCCGGCGCTTGCAGACCACCAGCGACCATGACGGTTCTGGACAAGCGCAAGCCCGCTGCGTATCACAGCCCCCCCGCACCTTTCCGGGTGCGCGCTCCTGCGAGGACTGACAAGATCGCCGCCTCTCCCATGGACCTGAACGCCCAATCGCCCACCGCCGGACAGCAGCTCGGGATCGCTGGCTTTCGCTACTCCGACCTGAACGACGCCGCGCGCCTCGCGGATCTGACGGCCGCCTTCGACGACTTCCTGCGCGCTGCCGACGCCGCGCTCTTTGCCCGCTACCAGGCGCACCGCTCCGTACGGCTGAGCGGCCCTGCCGAGAGCGAGCTGCTGCTCGAGGTGGGCGCGCACCTCTCGCGCTTTCTCGGCAAGCTCTTCGGCGTCGAGCGCGAGCTGTCGCTGCTGCGCGCCTCGGCCGGCGGCGACGCAAAGCTCTTCCGCGTCAAGCGCGACTTCGTGCAGCGGCGCGTCTTCAAGAAGGGCGCGGCCGACCGTCCCCACGCCGCCGACTTCGCCGCCCTCGACGCGCAGGTGCGCCCGCTGCTCGCCGCCGCCGCCAGCCGCGACCCCCGCGCCGCGCTGGTGGCCAAGGACCCCGAGCTCTTGTTGGCGGTAGTCATCGACACGCTGCTCGACGCGGCCGGCGCGCGGCCCGCGTCGCTGCAGGCCTTCGCCTGGACCGACCTGCGCTCTGCCCTCCAGCGCGGGGGAAAAGGCGTCGCGCTCGAACCTGTGCCGCTGCTGGAGCTCTTCGACAAGTGGCTGTTCGCGCTCTCGCTGCAAGAGCACCGCCCGGCCTGGTCGCTCTTGCGCCTGCCGCACGCCGTGGACTTCCAGCAGCTGGTTCCGCTCAAGCGCCCGCTGCCGGATCGCCCCGAGGTCCTGGCCGGCCACGAGGAGCACCAGCGCCGCCGCGACGGCTTCGTCCTCACCGATCCGCGCCTGGCCCCGCGCGAGGTGCGCAGCGAGATCGACTACTGCATCTATTGCCACGGGCGCGAGAAGGACTCCTGCGCGCGCGGCTTGACCGAAAAAGGGTCGGAGCACTATCGAAAGAACCCGCTCGGCATCCCGCTCACGGGCTGCCCGCTCACCGAGCGCATCTCCGAGATGCACACCGCCGCGCGCGAGGGAGATTTCCTCTCGGCGCTGGCCCTGGTCTGCATCGACAACCCGATGGCGCCCGGCACCGGCCACCGCATCTGCAACGACTGCATGAAAGCCTGCATCTACCAAAAGCAGGATCCGGTGGACATCCCGCAGATCGAGACGCGGGTGCTGAACGACGTGCTCCACCTGCGCTGGGGCTACGAGATCTGGAGCCTGCTCACGCGCTGGAACCCGCTCCGCTTCGACCGGCAGCACCCGCGGCCGTACAGCGGCGTTAACGTGCTGGTGGTGGGCATGGGGCCCGCGGGCTACACGCTCGCGCACCACTTGTTGAACGAAGGCTTCGGCGTGGTCGGGATCGACGGCCTCAAGATCGAGCCGCTCACCGTCCGCTCGCCGGTGGAGAAGCTGGAGGACGCCTTCGGCAAGCCGCTCGACGAGCGCATCACCTCGGGCTTCGGCGGCGTCTCCGAGTACGGCATCACCGTGCGCTGGGACAAGTCGTTCCTCGACATCCTGCACCTGAACCTCGCCCGGCGGCCGCACTTCAAGCTCTACGGCGGCACGCGCTTCGGCGGCACCATCACGGTGGACGAAGCCTTCGGGCGCTACGGCTTCCACCACATCGCGCTGGCGGCGGGCGCCGGCAAGCCGACCCTCATCGGCCTCAAGAACAACCTCATCCGCGGCGTGCGCAAGGCCAGCGACTTCCTCATGGCGCTGCAGCTCACGGGCGCCTTCAAGAGGAACTCGCTCGCCAACCTGCAAGTGCGGCTGCCGGCGGTGGTCATCGGCGGAGGGCTGACCGCCATCGACACCGCCACCGAGCTCGCCGCCTACTACCCCATCCAGGTGGAGAAGCTGCTGCTGCGCCACGAGACGCTCTGCGAATCGTCGGGCGAGGAGCGCGTCTTCTCGGTGCTGGATCCGGAGGAGCGCCACGGCTACGCCGAGCTGCTCGACCACGGCCGCGCCGTCCGCGCCGAGCGCGAGCGGGCGGCGGCGGCCGGCGAGCGGCCCGACTTCACGCGGCTGGTGCGGTCGTGGGGCGGCGTCACCA
Source organism: Deltaproteobacteria bacterium (assembly GCA_025350525.1). Lineage (GTDB taxonomy): Bacteria > Myxococcota > Myxococcia > Myxococcales > 40CM-4-68-19 > 40CM-4-68-19. The sequence goes on along the minus strand of JANXXR010000128.1, from coordinate 7,367 downwards.
TCGCCTACCGCAAAGGGCTGAACGACTCTCCGGCCTACCGCCTCAACCACGAAGAGGTGGTCAAGGCGCTGGAAGAGGGGATCTGGTTTGCCGAAGGGCTCTCGCCCGTCGAGGCGGTGCCCGACGCGTACGGCGCGGTGCAGGCGGTGAAGTTCTCCAAGCGCGGCGGCGGCGAGACCGAGCTTCCCGCGCGCACCGTCTGCATAGCCGCGGGGACCAGCCCGAACAGCACCGTCGAGAAGGAAGCGCCGGGCAACTTCGAGATGGACCCGGCGCACAACTCGTTTCGCTGCTACCGCATCGAGGGCGGCGCGCTGGTGCCCGCCGAGGTCAGCGAGGACCTCACCGGCGAGGTGGGCTTCTTCACCAGCTACTCGCGCGACGGGCGGCACGTCAGCTTCTTCGGCGACAACCACCCCGTCTACGCGGGCAGCGTCGTCAAGGCGATGGCCTCGGCCAAGGACGGCTTCCCGCACATCGCGGCGCTCTTCGCGGCGCAGCTGGCGGCGGCCGACGGCAGCGCCCAGCCTGCTTGGGACACGTTTCGCGCCCGCCTCGACGACGAGCTGATCGCCCGCGTCCACGAGGTGAAGCGGCTGACGCCCACCATCGTCGAGGTGATCGTCGAGGCCAAGGCGGCGGCGCGCCGCTTCCAGCCCGGACAGTTCTACCGGCTGCAGAACTTCGAGACCCTGGCCGTGCAGATCGAGGGCACGCGGATGCAGATGGAGGGCCTGGCGCTGACCGGCGCCTGGGTGGACCGCGAGCGCGGGCTGCTCTCCATGATCGTGCTCGAGATGGGCTCGTCGTCGCGGCTGGTGGCGGCGCTGCGGCCCGGCGAGCCGGTGATCGTGATGGGCCCGACCGGCGCGCCCTCGACCATTCCGCGCGGCGAGGACGTGGTGCTCTGCGGCGGCGGACTGGGCAACGCCGTGCTCTTCAGCATCTCGCGGGCGCTGCGCGACAACGGCTGCCGCGTCGTCTACTTCGCCGGCTACCGGCACGCGCAGGACATCTTCAAGCGCGACGAGATCGAGGAGGCCACCGACGTCGTGATTTGGTCGGTGGACAAGGGCTCGACGCCGCCGCAGCCGCGCCGCCCTCAGGACCGCGCCCTCTCGGGCAACATGGTGGAGGCGATGGTCGCCTACGCCACCGGCGCGCTGGGCGAGGTGCCGGTGCCGTTCGCCAACGTGCGGCGCATCATCGCCATCGGCTCCGACCGGATGATGGCGGCGGTGACGCGGGCGCGGCACCACGAGCTGCGCGCGCTGCTGCCGGCCGAGCACACCGGCATCGCCAGCATCAACTCGCCGATGCAGTGCATGATGAAGGAAATCTGCGCGCAGTGCCTCTGCAAGCACCGCGATCCCGCGACCGGCAAGGAGAGCTTCGTCTTCTCCTGCTTCGAGCAGGACCAGCCGATGGATCAGATGGACTGGGAGCACCTGAGGGCGCGGCTGCGGGGGAACTCGCTGCAGGAAAAGCTCAGCGCGCTGTGGCTGGAGCACTGCCTCGCGCGGGCGGATCTTCCGCGAGCTTAGAGAGGCGCTACGGACGGGCCACGGTGTTGCTACGCCATCGCGACTTGCTGACCCTGCCGCTTGGCCTTCACGTCCACGCCGTGCCCGTCGGTAAAGACGACGATGGCGCGGGTCCAGGGGCCGGCCGTGCGAGTGGTCGGATGCGCTTCGACGGCGCGGTTGACCAGCGTGAAGATGGCGTCGCAGGCGCCGCAGACCCGGTAGTCCTCGGCGGGAATCAGCGGATACGGCTTGGCCATCCCGGGTGCGAACACCAGGATCACCGAAACCGGCGCGGTGAAGCTGCCCGACTTGCGGCAGACGCCACAAGTGAGGCTCTCTTCGTTCTCGTTCTCGACATCGGACATTGGCTTCCCCATCCCCCTGCGCCCGCTGGCGCCCTGAAAAGACCATAACAACTGGTCTGGCGGTGTGCTGGAGGCGCAAGGCACGTCCACCGCAAAAAACATGCCCGCAGAGCGGCAGGTCGGGCGCAAACCCGCTCCACGGCTTGTAGTTTGGCATGAAGTGTGTCACGCGGGGCGTTAGAAGAGGCGCCCTTTCCCATGTCGCGAATGTTGCAAAAGCCGGAGTTGCTCGCCCCCGCGGGCGACGAGGAGAGCCTCCGCGCCGCGGTGGCCGCCGGCGCCGACGCGGTCTATTTCGGGCTGCGCGGCGGCTTCAACGCCCGGGCGCGGGCGGACAACTTCGCCGCCGAGGACCTGCCCCGGATCTTCGACTTCCTCCACCAGAAGGGCGTTCAGGGCTTCGTCACTTTTAATACCCTGGTCTTCGACCGGGAGCTTGCGGTCGCCGAGCAGGCGCTGGCCGACCTGGCGCGGGCCGGCGCCGACGCCATCATCGTGCAGGACCTGGGCGCGGCGCGGCTGGCGCGGGCGGTCTGTCCCGAATTGCCGCTGCACGCCTCCACCCAGATGACGGTCAGCTCGGCGGAGGCGGCCGAGATCGCCAAGGGGCTGGGCGTCACCCGCGTGGTCCTCCCCCGCGAGTTGTCGATTACCGAAATTACCGAATTCGCAAAACACACCGACCTGGAGCTGGAGTGCTTCGTCCACGGCGCCCTCTGCGTCAGCTGGAGCGGACAGTGCCTCACCAGCGAGGCGCTCCAGGCCCGCAGCGCCAACCGCGGCCAGTGCGCGCAGAGCTGCCGGCTGCCCTACGACCTGATCGTCGACGGCCGGCGCGACACCGCCCGGCGCGACGACCAGCTCAAGTACCTGCTCAGCCCGCGCGACCTGGCCGCCTGGGACCTGCTCCCCGAGCTGCTCGCGGCCGGCGTCTCCTGCTTCAAGATCGAGGGGCGCATGAAGGGCCCCGAATACGTGGCCAACGTGGTCGACAAGTACCGCCGCGCCCTCGACGCCGCCATCGAGCTGCGCCCTTCCCCGCTCACCGCGCGCGACGCGGAGGAGCTGCGCTACAGCTTCTCGCGCAGCTTCTCGCACGGCTTCCTCAAAGGCTCCGATCATCAGCAGCTGGTGCACGGGCTCTATCCGGGGCATCGCGGCGTGCTGGTGGGCCGCGTCGAGGAGGTGCACGCGCGGGCGCGGCATGTGCTGGTCCGCGCCGAGCAGGACGCGCCGGAGCTGAAGGCCGGCGACCGCATGCTCTTCGATCAGGGCAAGCCCGAGGACGACGAGCCCCGCGGCGGCCTGCACGCCTGCGACGTGGTCGAGCCGGGCCTCTTCAAGCTGGTCTTCGGCGGCCCCGACCAGAGCACGCTCGACCTGCGCCTGGTCAAAGTCGGCGACGTGGTGTGGAAGGCGAAGGACGCCGAGGTCACCCGCAAGATGAAGCGCATCGCCGCGCAGGACCGCAAGGTCTCCGTCGCGGTGGAGGTCCGCGGCGCCGCGGGGGTGCCGCTGGTCGCGGTGGCGCGAGATGCGCTGGGCCGCGAGGCGCGCGCCGAAAGCGCCATGCCGCTGCAGGCCGCGCAGGCGCATCCGCTGCACGAGGGCCTGCTGCGCGAGAAGCTCTGCGCCTTCGGCGAGACGCCCTTCGAGCTGGGCAAGCTGACCCTCGAGCTGGAGGGTGCCCTGGCGCTGCCGCCCTCGGAGCTGAAGCGCATGCGACGGGCGCTGACCGATGGTTTGAGCACCAACAAACCGCCGCGCGAGGCGCGCCACGTCTCGACTGGACACGCGCTGTTGGAGGTGGTGCCGGCGCTGGCGGAGGCGGGTTCTGCGCCCGGAAAGCCGCAGCTGATTCCGCTCTTGCGCACGCTGGAGCAGGTGGAAGCGGCCATCGAGCTTTCGCCGCAGCTGGGCCTCACCGAGCTGCAGCTCGACTTCATGGAGTTGGTGGGGCTGGGCGTCGCTGTCGAGAAGGTGCGCGCGGCCGGGCTGCGCGTCATCGTCGCCACGCCCCGGGTGCAGAAGCCCGGCGAGGAAGGCTACGACCAGCGCTTCGAGCGGCTGCGTCCAGACGGCATCCTCGCGCGGCACCTCGGCGCGGTGGAGCACTTCCGCAAGAACGCGCACGCCGAGTCGGTGCACGGCGACTTCTCGCTCAACGCCACCAACGCGCTGACCGCACGCACGCTCCTCGCGCTCGGGCTGTCGACGCTGACGCCGGCGTACGATCTCGATCTCGCGCAGCTCCTCGATCTCTGCGCGGGCGTGCCGGCCGGCCGGCTCGAGGTCACCATCCACCAGCACCTGCCCCTCTTCCACAACGAGCACTGCGTCTACTCGCACCTGCTCTCGAACGGGCACGACTTCCGCGACTGCGGGCGGCCCTGCGAGAAGCACTTGATCGGGCTGCGCGACCAGCTGGGGATGGAGCACCCGGTCGTCGTCGACGTGGGCTGCCGCAACACCGTCTTCAACGCCCGGGCGCAGAGCGCGGCGGGGTGCCTGCCGCAGCTGCTCGACGCCGGCGTGCGGCGCTTCCGCGTCGAGCTGGTGCGCGAGCCGGCCGCCGAGACGCGGCGGGTGCTGACGGCATATGCGGAGCTGCTGCGCGGCGCGCGGACTGCGCGGCAGGTGATCGCGGAGGTGGGCGCGCTGGAGAAGTACGGCGTCTCGGCGGGGACGCTGGTGGTCGTCACGCAGCCGCACGCTTGACGCGCGCCCTGCTGGAGAGCCTCGACGAAGATGGCAAAGCCTCCGGAGTCGAGCAGGCGCAGGTGACGGAACTGATCCGCAGGATGCAGGAGTTGCACGCGGGCCGGGTCGAGCTGATCGACGACGACTCGACGGCGATGACCGGTGCGGACTCGCGCGCCTGCTCGAGGCGGGCGCTCACCTCGGGCCCAGCAATCCGTTCTCCGTGCCCTCCGTGCCTCCGTGGTGCGCCTTTGCCTTTCTGGCCGCGGATCGTCGAGGATCAGCGCGGAGGGGCAAAGTCAACCGCCAAGGTCAGGACGTCGGTTTGGAGGCCTGAGGCCTGAAGCCTGAGGCCTGAACCCTCAAGACTTCGGCAGTGCGCCCACCAGCACCACATCCCCGGTCGGCAGCCCCGTCGGACTCCCGCCGGTTGGCTCGATGGAGACCGCCAGCGCATCCGCGCCGCCCGCGAGCAGTTGCGGGTCGATCGACGCCAGCACCGCGCCCGACTGGCCGGCGCGCAGCAGCCCTGCCGGCACCGGGTTCGCCTTGCCGCGGATGATCCACAGCTCGAAGTCCTTGCCGGCCCGCGGCGCGAGCGCGCTGGAGAGCACCATGGCTTTGCGCCCCGCCAGATCCACCAGCGCCCGCGCCCCGAGCCCGCCGCCCGCGGCCTGCGGCGCAAAGGAGACCACCTGCGTCCCCGGCGACTGCAAGAGCGCGATGGCCGACCGCTGCGCCTCCGCCTCCCCTCGCAGCGATGAGAGCTCGCCCAGGCACTGCTGCTTCTCGCGCTCCATGCCCGCGAGGGCTTCGCCGTGCAACCTGCGCTCGCGCGAGCCCGCCGCGAAGAGCACAAACACCGCCGCGACTGCCGCCGCCCAGGCGAACAAGCGAGCGTAGCGTGTGAAGGCCTCACCAGCTCCCTGCCCGCTGCGCGGCGCCACCCGCGCTTCGATGACCCGCCAGTTCGCCGCCTCCGGCCGCGGCATCGGCAGCGTGCGGGCCAGCGCCTCGACGCCCAGCGACGCCTGCTGCAACGCCTCGAAGCAGCCTTCGTGCGACGCCTCCAAAAGGTGCGCCTCGGCAGCGGCGCGCTCCGCCGGATCGAGCGCCCCGAGCGCGAGCCCCGCCGCCGCCAGCTCCTTGAACTCGGCGCAGGTCATGACGCCGTCTCCGAGAGAATGCGCGCCAGCTTCTCCAGCGCCAGCCGGCAGCGCGTCTTTACAGTGCCGAGCGGCTGGCCCAGGCGCGCGGCGATCTCCACCTGCGTCAGCCCCTCGAAGTACGCCAGCTGCACGATGTCCCGCTGCTCCGAAGGCAAGGTGGCGAGCGCCTGCTGCAGGCGATCGCGCTCTTGCCTCTGCGTGGCCGATTCGATGGGCAGCGGCACCGCCGGCTGCTCCTCGGCTTTGAGCGCGGTGCTGGCCCGGTCCGCCGCAGCCCTCGAGCGCAGGCGATCGAGCGCGCGGCTCCGGGTGATGGCGATGAGCCAGGCCACTGCGGTGCCGCGGCGGGCGTCGAACTGGCTGGCGTTGCGCCAGGCTTCCACGAAGGCATCTTGCAACACGTCCTGGGCTTCGGGCGCGCTGCGCAGGATCCGCTGCGCTACCGCCAGCGCCACCGAGGCGCTGCGATCGTACAGCTCGCGCAACGCCCTGGGATCCCGGGCGGCGATCCGGCGCAGCAGGACTTCGTCGGAAGCGCGGGCAGGTCCGAGGACCGCGCCCAAAAACGGGAACAGCATGTGGCCGGTCACATACCGCGTGGCGATTTGTGAAGCAACGGCCTGCATGCCTCTCTCTACGGTTGCCGACCCTCGACGGATTCAAGCAGGCGTGAGGTGGCCGGCGCAGCGCAGCAGAAGTCGTGCACAGCGACCTCCGTGTCGAGGAGGAAAGCGCTTTACACCCTGCCGGTGCGCCCTTATGGTGCGCCGCGCCGCAGCCCGCAGCACCGAGGAGAAGCAGATGGATCAGGTCAAGTCGAAGGTCGCCCCCGCAGACGGCAAGCTGGCAGTCCTCCTCCCCGGATTGGGAGCGGTCGCGACGACTTTCATCGCCGGCGTCGAAGCCGTGCGCGCGGGCCTGGCGAAGCCGATCGGCTCGCTGACGCAGATGGCGCAGATCCGCCTCGGCAAGCGCAGCGAGAAGCGCTGGTCGATGATCAAGGACCTGGTGCCGCTCGCCACCCTCGACGACCTGGTCTTCGGCGGCTGGGATCCGATCCCCGACGACGCCTATACCGCGGCGGCCAAGGCCAAGGTGCTCTCGCCCGAGCACCTCGCCATCATCAAGGACCGGCTCAGCGCCATCAAGCCGATGACGGCGGTCTTCGACAAGAGCGTCGTTAAGCGCCTCGACGGCACGCACTTCAAGAAGGGCACCAAGCGCGAGCTGGCCAACGCGCTCATGCAGGACATCCGGTCGTTCATGGACAAGAACAAGTGCAAGCGCGCCGTGATGGTGTGGTGCGCCTCGACCGAGGCGTACCAGGAGGCGGGGCCGGAGCACCAGTCGATCGCGGCCTTCGAGAAGGCGCTCGACGCCGACCACCCCAACATCTTCCCCTCGCAGCTCTACGCCTACGCCGCCATCATGAGCGGCGTGCCCTATATGAACGGCGCGCCCAATCTCTCCTGCGACTTCCCGGCCATGATCCAGCTGGCCGAGAAGAAGGGCGTGGCCATCGGCGGCAAGGACTTCAAGACCGGCCAGACGCTGATGAAGACCATCATCGCCCCCGGACTCAAGGCGCGCATGCTCGGGATGGAGGG
>JANXXR010000109.1 GCA_025350525.1 Deltaproteobacteria bacterium | reverse complement strand
CGGTGGCCGGCATCAAGGGATGGTTCGTGCTGGGCCTGCTGACGTTTTTCGCGACCTTCGTGCCCTACGTGGGGGCCATCGCCAGCGCCATCCCCGGCCTGCTGGTGGCGGGCGCGCAGGACTCGCGGCACCTCGCCTACGCCTTCGCGGTCTACGGCGCCGTGCACATCGTCGAGGGCTACCTGGTCGAGCCGCTGGTGATGAAGCGCGCCGTCAAGCTGCAGCCGGCGCTGCTGCTCGTCTGGCAGGGCTTCTTCGGCGCGGTCTTCGGCCTGGTGGGCACCATCGTCGCGACGCCGGTGCTGGTCTGCGTGCAGACGCTCACCCAGCACCTCTGGGTCGAGCGCCGCCTGGGCAAGAAATCAGCGGACTGACGTTTCGCGCTCGCAAAAGCTCGGAAAGGCCGGCTGCGATCAGTTCAGCCGGAGCACGCGGGTACGGGCCTGCGCCCTTGAGCGTGTTGACGAACTATCTTCAAGGTTTCTCCAGATGGGCGAGCGCCGCGCCTCTGCATCGGTGACACTGACACTGGAGGCCCCCTTGAACATCGCCATCTGGTTGCCGGCGCTCGCTTGCGTCTCGCTGGTCGTCTATCTGCTGCTGCAGCGCACCTCGTCCACTTCCGACGACTCAGCCGATCGGCTGGCGGTGCTGGTCGGCGCCAGGCGGGCGTGGGGCGAGTCGGATGCGAGCCTGCGCCGCCGATCGATCGCGCTCTCGCGCTGGCCTTTCAAGCAGGAGACACCGGACGTGGCATGGTGGGCGCGGCTCTGGGCCCGCCTGTGGAGGCAGTCATGACCGTCCCGGCAGACTTCGTCGAAGCGGACCTGAAGCGCGAGGTGGCCGCGCTCGCGGCGCTGCTCGGCGACACGCGCTTGCGCTACCACCACCGCCAGACCCAGTGGGCCTCGGCTCAGCCGCTCATGGAGGTCGATCGGGAGATCCGCGACGCCGTGGCGCGGCCGCTCTCCGCCGAGCTGCAAGTCGAGGTGCGCAGCCTGATGGCCCGGCTGCGCGCGCTCGATCCGCAGTAACGCTACTCCGACCGGACCGCGCAGAGCTTGAAGGTGCGCGGATGCGCCTGCGTCGCTGCGTGGGCGCCGCTCGCCACCAGGCAGTCCTCGCCCCGCACGCGCCAGGAGAGCGGGCGCGCGTGGATGGGGGAGCTGACGTCCTTGCCGTTCACCGACGAGTAGTGGGCGTGCGAGCGGATGTCCACCGCCGCCGTCCCGCTCTGCCGGTCGAAGTCCGCCGGAAGGTCGAAGGTTGGCGTGTCGCTGGGCTTCACCGAGACGCGGCCGGTAATTCGATCGACGATCGAGATCATTCCTCGCATGGCTTCTCCATTCGCGCCGGGCCGCTTCGGCCGGAAGCGAAAAGAAAAGGTGAAGCTTGGCGGGCGTCCGACGCAGTGTAACCTCGAAGTCAGGCCTCCGCGCCCTTTTCGGCGATGACCGCCTCGGTGGTCAGCATGAGCGAGGCTACCGAGGCCGCGTTCTGCAGGGCGAAGCGCGACACTTTGGTTGGATCGATGACACCCGCCTGGAGCAGGTCTTCGTACTCGCCGGTGGCGGCGTTGAACCCGAAGGCGCCCTTCTCCGAGCGCACGCGGTTGATCACCAGGCTCGCCTCGTAGCCGCCGTTCTGCGCGATCTGCCGCAGCGGCTCCTCGAGCGCCCTGCGGACGATGTCCACTCCCGACTGCTCGCCGGCCCCGACCTCGAGCCCATCGAGCTCAGCAAGCGACCGTAAATAAGCCACGCCGCCGCCGGGAACGATGCCTTCCTCCACCGCCGCGCGGGTGGCGTGCAGCGCGTCCTCGACCCGGGCCTTCTTCTCCTTCAGCTCCGTCTCGGTGGCCGCGCCGACGTGGATGACGGCCACGCCGCCCACCAGCTTGGCGAGGCGCTCCTGCAGCTTCTCGCGGTCGTAGTCCGACGAGGCGTCCTCGGCGATCTGCGCCCGCAGCTGCTTGACCCGCGCCGCCAGCTCGACCTTGGAGCCGGCGCCGTCGATGAGCGTGGTTGTGTCCTTGTCGACGGTGACCCGACGGGCGCGGCCCAGCACCTCGAGGGTGACGGTGGCGAGCTTCACGCCCTGGTCCTCGGAGATCAGCCGCGCGCCGGTGAGCGTGGCGAGGTCCTCCATCATGGCCTTGCGGCGGTCGCCGAAGCCCGGCGCGCGCACCGCCACCACGTTGAGCGTGCCGCGCAGCTTGTTGACCACCAGCGTCGCCAGCGCGTCGCCCTCGACGTCCTCGGCGATGAGCAGGAGCGGCTTCTTCGACTGCGCCACCAGCTCCAGGAGCGGCAGCAGGTCCTTCATCGAGGCGATCTTCTTCTCGTGCACCAGCACGTAGCAGTCCTCGAGCACGGCTTCGAGCCGCTCGGTGTCGGTGACGAAGTAGGGCGACAGGTAGCCCTTGTCGAACTGCATTCCCTCCACCGTCTCCAGCGTGGTCTCGATGCCCCGCGCCTCCTCGATGGTGATGACGCCTTCCTTGCCGACCTTCTCCATCGCCTCGGCGATGAGGTTGCCGATGGTGGCGTCGCCGTTGGCGGAGATGGTGCCCACCTGCGCGATCTCCTTGCGGTCGCGGGTGGCGGTGGAGAGCTGCTTCAGGCCCGCGAC
>JANXXR010000107.1 GCA_025350525.1 Deltaproteobacteria bacterium | reverse complement strand
CGCGCCACCATGGGCAAGATCGACCTGCGCCGCGAGCCGCTGGAGGTGGCCACGGCGGTGGCGCGGGCGGTGGAGGTCTCGGCGCCGCTGATGGAGCTGAAGAAGCACCAGCTGACGGTCAAGGTCCCGGGCAACGGCCTGATGGTGGCGGGCGATCCGGTGCGGCTCGCGCAGGTGATCGGCAACCTGCTCACCAACTCCGCCAAGTACACCGACGCGGGCGGGCACATCGAGTTGGACGCGCGCCGCGAGGGGACCGAAGTGGTCATCCGCGTGCGCGACGACGGCATCGGCATCGCGCCTGACCGCATCGGCCCCATCTTCGATCTCTTCGTGCAGGGCGATCAGCCTCCGGACCGGACGCAGAGCGGCCTCGGCATCGGCCTGACGCTGGTGCGCAGCCTGGTCCAGCTGCACGGCGGCTACGTCGAGGCGCGCAGCGAAGGCGCGGGCCGCGGCAGCGAGTTCACCGTGCGGCTCCCGGCGCTGGAGGAGGAGGTGCCCGCCCCGCGCTCGCAGCAACGGCCCATGGCGGAGCAGGGCCGGCGCCGCCGCGTGCTGGTGGTGGACGACAACCGCGATGCCGCCGAGATGCTGGGCGAGGCGCTCCGCCACGAGGGCCACGAGGTGCGCGAGGCCTACGACGGCCTCACCGCGCTGGTGGCCGCCGCGCAGTTCCAGCCGCAGCTGGTGCTGCTCGACCTGGGGCTGCCGGGCATGGACGGCTTCGAGATCGCCCGGCGGCTGCGCGCGGATCCGCAGTTCGGTGAGGCGCTCAAGATCGTTGCGCTGACCGGCTACGGGCAGGAGCAGGACCGGCGCCGCACCGCCGCGGTGGGCATCGACCGGCACTTGGTGAAGCCGGTGTCGCTCGACGCCATCCTCGAAGTGCTCAGCGGGCTTTAGTCGAGATCGAGCCGCTCGCGACCGTGGAGCGCCGCCGCCGCGGTTCGCGCGCGCGACGGACCGCGGCGTGCGGTCGAAGTCCGCGCGAGGTTTTCCTGGGTGGCGAGAAGCACGGACTGAATGGCGCGAGCCTGCGGAGGCTGGAGCCGCGGGTTTGAATCGGGAGAGATTGATCGGGTGGGTCAGCGAGGTCACTGGACGCTCGATGCGACTTGAAAAGCAGATGTGCCCAGGACTCTCGGCGCCGGGTGACGGGCTTCTCTGACGCGGGTCACGTCCGTCAAGGTTGTGTAGCTGGCGCGTCATCCGAACGATGCTCTCGCGGTTCGGGAAAATGCCGACGGCGCCGGTCCGTCGCCGGATCTCGCGGTTCAATCTTTCTTCGGGCTTTGCAAGCATCCTCGCGACGGAGGCAAAGCGCGGCTGGTGCTGCTCGACGGTGCGCGTGCTGGGCCCGCACCGACTCGGCATCCTGCTACGCAAAGTTGGTCCGCACAAAGGTCGCAACGATGCCGAGCGTCTGCACCAGATCTTCGACTTTCCTCGTCGAGACGCCGAGCAAATGCGCCGCGGTAACCACCGCCGCCAGCGCCTTCTCCGCGGTTCGGCGCGGCTCGAGCAGCCCACCGGGAAGACTTCGGCCTCGAGTGGAACAAGGCGCTCGAGACCGGCGGCAAAAGAAATCCCGTGTCGTAGCCCACATTGCAGACCGCTCGACCTCGGCACTCATCAGCTGGTTGACCATCTCCACGAGCCACGCCCTCAGCGGGTCCGGCGCCGTCTCCTCAATCCGCTTGCGCATCCACTGGGAAATTACCCTGCCAGGGATTTCCTTGAGGACGACGCGATGGCCGCGTTCTTCTGATTACTCGGCCGCTGCTACACCACTTCGACGGACATTCCTGAAGCGCTTTCGGGAGGCGAGACACGACCTGCGCGCCAACGAGGCGAAATCGGGTCGGCCGCTGTCGAACCCGCACGATCTCACCGGAGGTGGACTGGATCGTCCAGGCGCGCCAAGCGATGCCGAGGCGGAGACCGCGCAAGATTCGAAGCATCGCAAGAGCGGCGGTCGCGGCGTGGAGAGTCCTTCAGCGGAGAGTCGTTCAGAAGATACCTGTGCCGCCGACGGACGCACGCTCCTCCGCTCGGCGTTCGCTTCAGACGCCTTCCCGCAGCCACCCCACCCGGAGCAGCCAGGTCCGCGGCGGCGCCACGGGCGCGTCGTCCTCGGGCTTTTCACGGACGAACCGCGCCGACGACAGCGGGTCCTCCCACCGCGACGGCAAGGATTCGCGGGTGTGGTGCCGGAAATTGCGCAGCACATAGCGGACCGCATTGGCCACCTCGCGCCGCGAGACCAGCGCGCGGGCGTGGTACCGGTCGGCGAATACGGCGCCCTTGCGCGCGGCCAGCGCATTGAGCCGCCGTGCGATGCGGATGGCCAGGCCCTGCATCGCCCGCGACATGGCCTCGCTGCTCTCCACTTCGACGATCAGGTGCAGGTGGTTGCCCTGGATCGAGTAATGCACGACCCGCATGCCAAAGCGGATGCGGGCGGCGCGAAAGGCATCCTGCAGCACCCGCGCGCGGCCCTGCGAGCGCAGATATCCGACGCCCGGCTGCAGCCGCAGCGTGACGTGCACCGGATGGCGATCGGCGATGGCGCCGCGGCGCAGATGCGGAACACCCGGCCCGCGCAGGCCGGGGCGCTGGAACTTGCGCGGCCGGCCAGCGCCCGGACGCCGTCCACCCCACCGCGGCAAATCGAGTTGGAGCTGCTTCGCCATCGCGGCATCTTGAATAGCATATCTGGTGGACAAGTCAAGCGGGGTCCACACCGGAGGCATCGTGAACGCGACGGATGCGATGACGGAGCGAGTAAGCTTCGTGTTGGAGTGGGAGCGCGCGCTGGAACGCGGCGGAAGTCGGCGCCATCATGAGCGAGCTCTGCCGCAGGTTTGGCGTGAGCCGGCCGACTGGATACGCCTGGATAAAACGCCTTCGCGACGCGGGCCACGATGCGCGCGCCGTCGAGGAGAGGTCACGGCGACCGCTGTCGAACCCGCAAGGGGTCTCGCCTGAGGTCGAGGACTAGAGTGCAGGCTCGCAAGCTGATGCCGCGTAGAGGGCCGTGGAAGCTGCGCAAGATGCTCGTCGCTGGCGGCCGCCGCCAATGACGCAGGCATTTGCGGGCACGCTCGACCCCAACGACACTAGCGCATCGGTTTCAAGCGCAAGCCCCGCCTGCAGGATGGGCAGTGGCGGCGCGAATTCACCGAGAACGTCCTCACCAGACGCTGGAAGATCTCCGCGGGCGCTCGTCTACCGACGCTCATTGCTCACCTATCCCCGCAAGCTGATCAAGCCTGAGCCAGCGAGCTGCAGCGGATTGGCCAATGGACCTGGCAGATTGGCTTCCTCGCTCTGGTCATCGCTGAGCTCGACGAGCGCAAGCTCGACCGCGGGATCCGGATGAGACGCAAACCGGGGAGGCCGATGTGCACCCAGCCGCCCGGCGGCGGCGAGTCCGACAGCTGCGATCCTGCGCATGAAGAGAAGCTTTACGCGTCCGCGGTCGTCGCGCGCTAGGATGTCGCCGTGCCCGCGCGCGCCCTCTCTCGACTGGCGATCTCCTGCGCCGCGGGGCTGGTGGTCGCGCTCCTCCTCAGCCGCTTCCTCACCTGGCGCCTGGCCGCCTACGCGGGCTGGAACGCCGGCCTGCTCACGCTCCTCATCCTGGCGTGGCTGCACATCTCCAAGCGCGACGCCGCCGAGACCCAGGCGCACGCCGCGGCGGAAGATCCGGGCCGCACCGCCGTGACGCTGGTGGTCCTGGTCGCCGCCGGCTCGAGCCTGCTCTCCACCGTGGCGCTCTTGCACCGGGCCAAGGCCATCGCCGGCTCCGAGGGCGACGCGCTGGTGGCGCTCTGCCTCGCCAACGTCTCGCTCTGCTGGGCGGTGGCCCACACCGCCTTCGCGCTGCGCTATGCGCACCTCTATTACCGCGAGGACGCGGAAGGCGTGGGCGGCGTCGAGTTCCCCGGCACCCCCGCGCCCCGCTACTTCGACTTCGCCTATCTCGCCTTCACCATCGGCATGTGCTTCCAGGTCTCGGACTCGACGGTCTCGAGCCCGCAGATCCGCCGGGCGGTGCTGCTGCAGGCGCTGATGGCCTTCGTCTTCAACACCGCCATCCTCGCCTTCGCCCTCAACCTCGTCTTCGGGCTGGCGAACTAAGGTCCGGCGTCGCGTCCCGGGCAGGGCAGGCGCATCCGGTCGAAGAGTTCCTGCGCCGGCAGCGCCAGGTTCAGCTCGAGCTTGCCGCTCTCGGTCGCCACCTTGGCGAACTCCGCCAGCGTCTGCAGCTCCACCTGGTCCTCGTCGAGCTGACCCTTGGCCAGCGCCACCGCGCCCCTGGCCATCTGCGCCAGGTCGCGGGCGTCGTGGCCGGCGCTGGGCGTGCCCGTCACCGAGAGCGCCACCGAGTCCCAGACGTTGGCGCGCAGGGTGAGCCCGTCCAGGCCGTCGAGCAGCGCCCGCACCTCCGGCGGCGCGTTTGCGGCGCGAAAGGGCGCGAGGTCGCTGCGCGCGAAGATGTCGCCATAGAGCTGGTCCGCGGCGTTGTCAGGAGTGGGTTCGAGGGTGCGGTCGATGAGCGCGCGGCAGTCGCCGGTGTCGGAAGTGATCACCAGATTCCCCAGCTGCGCGGCGCAGTGGCCGCGGTTGACGAAGATGACTCCGTTTCGATAACTCTCCGACGACGCGCCCGGCCCCATCATCGACTCCGCCACCGGCTTGCCCTCGAAGAAGCCCGAGATGGCCACGCCGCCCGGAGTGAGCGCGACGCGGTCCACGTCGTAGGCCAGATCGATCCCGAGCTTGCGGCCCAGCTGGTCCAGCGCGCCGAACTGTTCGGGCAGGCACTGCCGAAGCCGCTCGAAGAGCGGCGTGTTGAAGAGCGCGTTCACCTGGATGAGCGCCGATCCCGACGAGGGCGCGAGGACCAGCGAGGCCAGCGGATCATGCCTGCCCACCGCCGCCGGCCGCTGGACCTCCGGCGCGCGCGGCGGCGTTGAAACCGGAAAGGGCTTGCGGCGCGGCGCCTGGTGCGGGGCGGGAAACTGCGGCACCCCCGCCATCGTCTTCTCGCGGCGCTCTTCCACCGCGCGCGAATTCCACCAGACGTACGCGACCGGAATGGCGAAGAGGGCCAGCGCCACGGCGAGGAGCCGCAAGTCGCGCCGCTTCATCGCTCGCTCCGCCGCGCCACGATCAGCAGGGCGAGGAAGACCGCCGCCGCGATCGCCGCCGTCAGCGCAAAGGGAGCGAGGCGCGGCGCCTCTCCTCCGCCCAGCCGCGCCGCCTGCTCGGCCAGCGGAACCACCCGCGGCAGGAGCGCGGCAGAAAACAGCTGCAGCCGCGACGCCGCCGCCGGATCGCCTCCCACCAGCGCCGCGGCGAGGAAGACGGCAAAGGCGATCCCTCCCGCGGCCAAGCCGCTGCGCAGGCCATAGGTGACTGCAAGGGCCACGGCGTAGAGCGCGGCAAAGGCAAAGAGCAGCGGGCCGACGGTGAGGAGGAAGAGCGGCGAGACCTCGACGCCCAGCCAGCGGATCCCGCCGAAGAGCAGCGCCACCAAAAAGGCGTACTCGCAGAGGACCAGCCCGCAGACCGTCAGGTAGATCCCCGCCGCCACCTCGCCGCGGCTCACCGGCTGGGCGAAGAGGAGGATGGTGCGGCGCGGTTCGAGCAGCGGCGTAGCGAAGTGGGCCGCGAAGACCACGCTGCCCGGGAGCAGCGCCCAGTAGACGAAGCCCGCCGTCCAGCGGCCGACCCAGCGGGCCATCGAGGCCGCATCGGTGACGCCGCCCGGCCCGCCAAACCTGCGCACCGCCGCCGCCGCGCCGCTGATGACGTCGTGGCGCAGCCCGTAGAAGAAGCCGCCCAGCACCAGGAGCGCGATGCCGAGCGCGACCCAGCCCACCTGCCGCGACAGGAGATCAGCGGCGATCTCCTGCGCCACCCGCGCGGTGGCCCGCAGCGGACGCAGCCGGTCGCGCGCCCGGGGCGAAGGCTCCGCGGGCGCAGGGCCCGGATCCTCCGGCGACTCGACGCCGCCCTGCACCGCCGCCTCGAAGCTGGTCTCCAGATCTTCGCGCACCCGGCGGACTTCGACGATCTGCGCCCCCGCCGCGCGCAGCCGGTCGAGCGCAACGTTGAGCTGCGCGACGTCGTCGTGGTCCACCAGCACGGTGGCGCCTTCCGACTCGGTGGCGCGCCCCTGCAGCGACGGCGCCGCGCGCATTCCCTCAAGCGCGGGCGGCGGCTCCGAGAGCACCACCGCGCTGGAACCCCTGGACTCGCTCGACTGCGCAGCGTGCTCCCGCACCAGCCGGCCGCGGTGGAGGATGCCGACCCGCGTGCAGATCCGCTCGGTCTCCGAGAGGAGATGCGAGTTCAGGAAGACCGTCCGCCCCAGCGCGCGCTCCTCGCGCAGCACCCGGCGCACCAGCGCGCGGCCCAGCGGATCGAGGCCGTCGGTGGGCTCGTCGAGCACCAGCAGATCGGGCGCGCCGAGCAGCGAGAGCGCCAAGAGCGTGCGCTGCTTCTCGCCCTTTGACAGCTGGTGCGCGGGGCGGTCGAGCAGCGCCGAGAGTCCCAGCCGCTCCAGCTGCGCGAGGCCGTCCTGCTCGGCCTGAAGCACGCCCCGCAGCCGCGCGAAGCGATGCACCAGCGCGCGGGGCGAGGCGGCGGGCGGCAGCTCCGCGGCTTCGGGAACGAAGCCCACCCGCGCCCGCACCGACGGATCCTCGGGCCGCTCGCCGAAGAGCCGCACCTCGCCCGCGTCGGGCAGCGCGAGGCCGAGCAGCAGGCGGATGAGCGTGGTCTTCCCCGCGCCGTTGGGGCCGGCGAGGCCGTAGCACTCGCCGCGCTCGACCTCGATCGAGACTTCGCGCAGCACCTCGTGCTTGCGAAAGACGCCGAAGCTCTTGCCGACGCGCCAGAGCTGCAGCGCCGGCTCGCTCACTTCCCTGCCGCCGCCGCTGCCGCCTTGCGCGCCTCGCCCGAGGCGTCGCGGACTTCGAGAGGACCGAGCTGGAGCGCCTCGAGGCCCGGCCGGATCGACTGCTCGGGCCCCACCACCACGATGGCCAGCGCGTCGGGGTGCAGCCGGTCGCGCGCCGCCTTGCCGACCTCGGCCTCGGTCACCGCCTCGACGCGGCGCTGGTAGGCGGAGTAGTAGTCGGCGGGCAGGCCGTGCGACCAGGCCCGCGCGTAGGCGCCCGCGGTCTGCTCGTTGCTGGCGAAGAGCGCGGGGATGGCGCGCACCAGCGAGGCCTTGGCGTCGGAGAGCTCGGCCTCGGAGATCTCGCCGCCCTTCATCCGCTGCAGCTCCTTGATGAACTCGGCCAGCGCCTCCGCCGTCTTGTCGCTGGTGACGCCGCCCGACGCCATGAAGGGCCCCGCCTCGCGGTGGGTGTCGTAGAAGCTGAAGACGCCGTACGAGTACGCGTGCTCGGTGCGCAGGTTGCCGTTGAGCCGCGAGTTGAAGCTGCCGCCGAGGATGGTGTTCATCACCCGCACCGGGAAGATGTCGGGCGCCGTCGAGGCCACGCCGATCTCGCCGATCCAGATCTGCGACTGCGGCGCGCCCGGCTTGTCCACCAGGTAGACGGTGCGGGCTCCCGATTGGGGGGCCTTCACCACCATCGGCTTCGGCGCGCTCGAGCGCTTCCAGCCGCCGAAGCGCGCCTCCAGCAAAGGCAGCAAGGTCCTGGCGTCGGTGTCGCCCACCACGAAGAGCGCGGCGTTGTCGGGGCGGAAGAAGCTGCGGTGCCACGCGGCCATGTCGGCGGCCTTGATCGACTTCACCGACCGCACCGTGCCCTCGCCCGGAAAGCCCCAGGGATGCTTCTCGCCGAAGATCACGCGGGAGAGCACGTGCTGCCCCACCGACTGCGGATCGTCGAGCGCCTGCGCGATCTGACCCAGCCGCTCGACGCGGATGCGCTCGACGTCGGCCTGGCGGAAGGTGGGGTGGAGCGCGACGTCGGCGAAGATCTCCAGCGCCGGCCCCAGCGTGTCGGCCAGCGCGGTCACGCGCACCGAGGTCGAGTCGGCGTCGGCCTGGGTGGAGTAGCGCGCCGCCAGATCCTCGAAGCCGCGGGCGATGGCGACGGCGTTGCGGGTGGGCGTGCCTTCGTCGAGCAGCTCGAGGGCCAGCGAGGCGAGGCCGGACTTGCCCTGCGGCTCGGTGTCCTCGCCCGAGCGCACCGCCAGCGAGATGGTGACCAGCGGAACTTCGTGCCGCTCGATGAGGAAGACGGGGAGGCCGTTCTTGAGCTTGAGCTGCGCCGGCACCGGAGCGCGAAACTCCACCTTGGCCGCGGGCGGCGGCGGGTGCGCGCGGAAGGCGGCGTCGGGCGTGACGGGCGGCGGCGCCACCGCGGGCTTGTCGGCCCTCTGCTCGCGCTCGGGATTCTGGCGCGGCGCCGTGAGCGGCGTCGGGGGAGGCTGGGGCGCCGAGGCGCAGGCGAGTGCAGTCATCGCCGCGAGGAGCCGCTTCATCGCGCACCTCCCGCTTCCGGCAGCACCTGGATGACGGCCCGGGCCTCGTCGCGCAGGTACTTTTGCGCCGCCTGCTGCACCTGCTCCGCGGTGACCGCGAGCGTCGCCGCGAGCTGCTTTGCGAAGGCGCCCGGGTCCTGCGCGCGGAACTCGTAGAAGTTGAGCTGGTCGGCCTTCCCCCCGAAGCCGCCGATGTTCTCCAGCTGCGCGAACAATCCCGCTTTCAAGTTGCGCCGCCCGCGCTCCAGCTCCTCCGCGGTGGGGGGCGTCTCCCGAGCGCGCCGCAGCTCCTCGGACAGCGCCGCCTCCACCTCGGCCGGCGTGTGCCCCGCCTGCACGGTGGCCGAGATCTCGACGAGCCCCCCCAGCACCATGCCGTTGTCCCAGCCGGCCGAGACGTCCTGGGCGATCTTCTTCTCGTAGACGAGGTCGTGGTAGAGGCGGCTCGACTTGCCGGCGCCGAGGATGCGCATGAGCACGCCCATGGCTGGATCCTCGAGCGGTGCGGGACCGACGAAGCCCACCATCACCTTGGCGAGCTGCACCTGGTCGTGCAGCGTCTCGCGCGCCTCCTGGGTCCGCGGTTGCGTCTGCGCGGTGACCGGCGGCTTCTGCGGCCCCCGCACGATGGGCCCGAAGTACTTCGCCACCAGCGGCTTGACCTCTTCCGGCTTGAAGTCGCCGACGATGGCGAGGGAGGCGTTGTTGGGCGCGTAGTAGGTGCGGAAGAAGTCCTTCACGTCGCCGAGCGTCGCCGCCTGCAGATCGGCGTGCGAGCCGATCACGTAGCCGAAGTAGGGGCTGGGCTCGGGGTAGAGCAGCTCGACCAGCCGCTCCTCGGCGCGCCCGTACGGCACGTTCTCGATGCTCTGGCGCTTCTCGTTTCGCACCACGTCGCGCTGGGTGTCGAGCTTCTTCTGATCGACGGTGTCGAGGAGAAAGCCCATCCGGTCGCTCTCCAGCCAGAGCGCCAGCTCGAGCCGGTCGGCCGGCATGGTCTCGAAGTAGTTGGTGCGATCCCATTCGGTGGTGCCGTTCAGGTTGGTGGCGCCGTTGCGCTCCAGCATGGCGAAGACGGTCCGCTCGTCGCCGTGCAGGTGCTTCGAGCCCTGGAACATGAGGTGCTCGAAGAGGTGGGCGAAGCCGCTCTTGCCCTTGCGCTCGTTGACCGCGCCCACGTGGTACCAGACGTCCACGGCCACCACCGGCGCGCGGTGGTCCTCCGAGAGCATGACCGTCAGGCCGTTGTCGAGTTGGTACTTCTCGAAGGGGATCTGCGGAAGCGCGGCAGCGGCGGCGAGCAGGACTGCGAGCATCTGGACTCCTCTGCAACGGGGCGCTGCGGTGTACTCCGCCCGCGACCGTCTCGCAATCGACGGTCTACGCAGCGGGCGCTTTCGCATTTCGGCCGCTGCTGACTACTCACTGCACGATGCCGAAAGTGGAACGCACCTCGCTGCAACGCTGGACCTTCCTCGTCCTCCTCATCTTTGCCGCCTACGGGTTCTGGCGCACGCTCGAGCCCATCTGGGTGCCGGTGCTGCTCGGCCTGCTCATCGCGGTGGGGGTCTACCCGCTGCACGAAAAACTGATGAAGAAGTTCGGAGGAAAGAACCAGGGGCTCTCGGCCGCCCTGCTCACCACGGTGGTGATGGTGCTCGCGCTCGTCCTCATCGCCTTCCTCGTCTTCGTGGTCGGGCATCGCCTCGTCAACCTCGCCCAGGAGATGCAGAAGCGCTACGAGAACAAGGGCGCGGTGGGCCTGCTCGGCAAGGACATCAGCCGGGTGCTCAGCCGCTTCGGCCTCTCGGCGGACGACATCCAGCAGCGGGTCGCCGACACCGCGCGCGACGTGGCGACGTTCATGGGCAAGGGCGCCACCAGCATCGTGGCCGGCCTCTTCAGCGCCATCTTCATCTTCATCTTCACCTCGTTGACCAGCTACTACCTCTTGCGCGAGGGCAAGGACGGCACCTGGTGGCTGGTGGAGATGGTGCCGCTGCCCAACGGGCAGGTGGAGGAGATCGTCCGCGACGTGCGCGACGTCATGCGCGCCATGCTGCTCAGCACCGGAATGCTCGCCTTGTACCAGGGCGTCGCCGCCGGCATCGGCTACTGGATCTTCGGCGTGGACAGCCCGCTCGTCTGGGCTTCGCTGACAGGGCTCGCCTCCATCCTGCCCGCCGTCGGCACCGCGCTGGTCTGGGCCCCGGTCGGCATCGTGGTCATGGCCATGGGCCACGTCGGCAAGGGCATCGGCGTTCTCCTCTGGAGCGGGGTGCTGGTGGTCATCGTCGCCGACTACGTGCTGCGGCCCCGCCTGCTGGGCACGCGCATCCGGATGAACGACCTGCTCATCTTCATCTCCATCTTCGGCGGTATCGAGGCCTTCGGGATCCTGGGCATCGTGCTCGGCCCCATCGCGGTGGCGGTGCTGCTCGCGCTGCTCCGCATCTACCAGCGCGATTACCGGCCGGAGGGCCCCGTGCTGGCGCCTGACCCCACGGCGCCCGACCGGGAGCCTCCGCAAGTGGCTCCGTAAGATTGCGCTTGGCAACGGCGACGGGCGGGTTAGATTTCGCCCGTGCAACAAAACATACGCTCCGTACTGGTCGTCGATGACGACGAGGACGTCCGCGACAGCGTGGCCTTCGTCCTGCGCGACGAAGGTTACCAGGTCGAGACCGCCGGCAATGGCAAGGAAGCGCTGGAGCGGCTGGACCGCATGCCGGCGCCCGGTCTCATGCTGCTCGATCTCATGATGCCGGTGATGAGCGGCTGGGCCACGCTGGATGCGCTGCGCGACCGCCGCGACGCTCCGCCGGTGCTGGTGGTCTCCGCGGGCGTTCCGCCCTCTCCCGCCGGCGCGATGGGCTACCTGCGCAAGCCGGTCGATGTGGACATGCTGCTGCGCAAGGTCGAGGCGGCGTTCACCGGTGCCCCGGCGGTCTGAGCAAGTCGCCAACGCGTTTGATTATTCAATCGCCGGCTTCAGCAGCTAAACACGCGCACCCGGGCGACGCCTTGGCGCACCAGATCGAGCGCGCGGGCGGCTGCTTCCGATACGTCGATGAGGCGACCCTTGGCATAAGGCCCGCGGTCGGTGACGCGGACGCGAACCGAGCGTCCATTGCCCAGGTTCTCCACGCGCAGGCAGGTGCCGAAGGGCAGCGTGCGATGCGCGGCGGTGAGTTCGTCCGGGTCGAAGGCTTCGCCGCTGGCGGTGGGTCGCCCGCGAAAGGCCTCTCCATAGAACGAGGCCATCCCTTCTCCGAGGAGCCCGGCGCTCGACGGCTCGTCGGCTTCGGCTGCTGCGCCTTGCTGATCAGCGCGCGCTCTCTCGCCGCGCGGCGCGTGGGAGCACGCCAGTACGAGGAGCGCCGCGAGCGAGGCGATTCCGAAGCGGCTGCTCCGAGACGTTGGCGCTCGCGCCTGGCGAGAGTTCGCCGTCGCACCGTCCTGAGGCCTGAGGCCTGAAGCCTGAGGCCTGCGACGGCGACCGCCGTCGCTCACCGGAACCACCGGCTCACCGTGCGCTGGAGAAAGCCGCTCAGCCCGCCCTCATGCTCGGCGCAATCGCTCTGCGGCGCGGTGCCCGGCAGGTACCACTCGAGCGCAACCTGCTCACGCGGGCAGCCAGCTGTGGCGAGGCCTCCGCTGCGGATGTCCACCTCGTGCGCCTCGATGCCGGGCGGCGGCGACCAGGGCGGCGGCAACTCCTGACCGCGCTCCCAGGCGGCGAAGACGCGGGCGAAGACCGGAGCGGCCAGCCTTCCGCCGGTGGCGCCGGCGCCGAGCGGGCGCGGGCGATCGAAACCCAGCCAGACTCCGGCCACCAGCTGCGGCGTGGCGCCGACGAACCAGAGGTCCTGCCCGGCGTTGGTGGTGCCGGTCTTGCCGAGCAGCGGCAGCCCCGCGGGAAGGCCGGCGCGGGAGGCGGTCCCGGTGCCGCGCTCGACCACGTCCTGCAGGAGCGACGACATGAGGAAGGCGACGCCGGGGTCCAGCGCCTTGGCGGTGACCAAGGGCTCCCGGAAGATCACTTCGCCCTGGGCGCTGCGCACCTCGTCGATGAAGCGCGGCCCCACCCGCCAGCCGCCGTTGGCAAAGGGCGCGAACGCCGCCACCAGCGCGATGGGCGTCACGTCGGCGGCGCCAAGAAACGTCGCGGGATACGACGGGATCGGATCGGCGATCCCGCAGGCGCGGGCGGCGTCGATGACCTTCTGCACGCCGACGTGCTCGCCCAGCGCGACGGCGGCGCGGTTCGACGAGATGCGCAGGCCTTCGCGCAGCGAGACGCGGCGGTCGAGCGGCGCCTGCCCGTCAGCGGGCGCGTAGTCGGGCAGCGGCCGGGTGGTGTCCACCAGCGCGGAGACCGGCACTCCAGCTTGCAGCGCCGCCGTCCAGACGAAGGCCTTGAAGGTCGAGCCCGCCTGCCTGCGCGCCTGGGTGGCGCGGTCGAACTCGCTCAGCTGGTAGGCGCGGCCGCCCACCAGCGCGCGGACGTCGCCGTTCTGCGCGTCGAGTGCGACGAAGAGACCTTCGAGGCAGTCGTCGGGCTCGCCGTCGCAGGCCTTGCCGGAGAAGCGGCCCAGCTTGCCGGCCTCGATCGCTTCGATCTGCCGCAAAAGCTCGCGCTCGGCGAGGCGCTGCAGCCCGGGGTCCAGCGTGGTCCGCACCCGCAGCCCCTGCGTCTCCGCGTCCGGCCCGAAGCGATCGTGCAGCAGGCGCCGCACCGCCGCCACGAACCAGGGCGCCCCGCCCTCCTGCTCCGGAGGCCGCAAGCGCAATTTCGTGGCCCGGGCCGCCGCCTCCTCTTTGGGGGTGATCACCTTCGCCTTGGTCATCTGACCAAGGACCAGGTTCCGCCGCCGCACCGCCTGCTCCGGAAAGCGCCGAGGGTCATAGTTGGAGGGCGCCTTGGGCAGCGCCGCCAGCACCGCCGCCTGCGCAGGAGTCAGGTCGCGGGCCGAGCGGCCGAAGTAGGCGTGCGCCGCCGCCTCGACGCCGTAGGAGCCGTTGCCGAGGTAGATCTGGTTCAGGTACAGCTCGAGGATCTGCTCCTTCCCCAGCTGCTTTTCGATGCGGCGGGCGACGATCATCTCCGCGATCTTCCGGCGCAGCGTGCGGGCGCGGGTCAACCGGTCGGGGAAGACGTTGCGCGCGAGCTGCATGGTGATGGTGCTCGAACCTTCGCGGAGCGAGAGCGTGCGCAGGTCGCGCCAGAGGGCGCCGAGCACGCGGTGCCAGTCGATGCCGTGGTGCTGGTAGAAGCGCTGGTCCTCCACCGCGATGAAGGCGCCCACCAGCTTGGGCGCCATGGCCGAGAGCGGCACCACGATCCGGTCCTCGGGAGCGAGCCGGGCGAGCAGCTTGCCCTCGCGGTCGAGCACCAGGCTGGCCTGCGGCGGATGGTAGTCGCGCAGCGCCTCGACCGGAGGACAGCCGAGCGCGATGACGGCGACCCCCAGGGCAGCCGCGAGCAAAAGCGCGCAGGCGCCCAGTGCCGCAATCTTGAGGATGCGCCGCAGCCGCGGTTTCAGGGTGCCTCCGATCCGCAAGGGTATGGCGAAGCCCGGCCCGGCGCACCCTTTGCTAGACTTCCGCCATGGCCACGCACGAGGTCTTCAACCAGCCGCCGCCGTTGCAAGACTACGATCCGCTGGCGCGGGACCTGGCGCTCCTCGAGGGGCTGCGCCGCGAGGGAGCCGGCTGGGCAGAGGATTCGGTGGGCGAGCTTGGCCGCCGCGCCGCCAGCCGCGAGGCCATCGCCTGGGGAGCGCAGGCCAACGAGAACCCGCCGCGGCTCAGGACCCACGATCGCTACGGCAACCGCGTCGACGAGCTGGAGTTCCACCCCGCCTGGCACGAGCTGATGCGGCTCTCCATCTCGCACGGCATCCACGCCGCGCCCTGGCGCGACCCCCGCGAGGGCGCCCACGTGGCCCGCGCCGCCAAGATGATGCTGGTCTCGCAGACCGAGTTCGGCCACGGCTGCCCGATCTCGATGACCTACTCCGCCTTCCCGGCGCTGCAGCGGCAGCCGGACCTGCTCGAGGAGTGGGCGCCGCACCTGGTCTCGCTCAGCTACGATCCGCGCTCCCTGCCCGCCTCCGAAAAGCTGGGCGCGCTCATCGGCATGGGCATGACCGAGAAGCAGGGCGGCTCCGACGTCCGCGCCAACACCACGCGCGCCGTGTCCACTGGCGACGGCGCCTTCGCAATCACCGGCCACAAGTGGTTCTGCTCGGCGCCCATGTCCGACGCTTTCCTGGTGCTGGCGCAGGCTCCGCGCGGGCTCTCCTGCTTTCTGCTCCCGCGCTTCACTCCCGACGGGCAGCGCAACCGCTTCTTCCTCCAGCGCCTGAAGGACAAGCTCGGCAACCGCAGCAACGCCTCGGGCGAAGTCGAGTTCGACGCGGCCTGGGCGCGCCTGGTCGGCGAGGAAGGCCGCGGCGTGCAGGCCATCCTCGAGATGGTCAACCACACCCGCCTCGACTGCGTCATCGGCTCGTCGGGGATGATGCGCGCGGCGCTCTCGCAGGCGGCGCACCACTGCGCGCACCGAAGCGCCTTCGGCAAGCGGCTCGTCGAGCAGCCGCTGATGCGCCGCGTGCTCGCCGACCTGGCGCTGGAGTCCGAGGCCGCGACGATTTTGATGATGCGTCTCGCCCGCGCCTACGACCGCACGCCGCAGGCCGGCGCGCGCGACGAGGGAGAGCTCCACTTCCGCCGCCTCGCCACCGCCGTCGCCAAGTTCTGGGTCTGCAAGCGCGCCGCGCCCCACGTCGCCGAGGCGCTCGAGTGCCTGGGCGGCAACGGCTACGTCGAGGAGAGCGTCCTGCCGCGCATCCTCCGCGAGTCGCCGCTCAACTCGATCTGGGAAGGCTCGGGCAACGTCATCTGCCTCGACGTGCTGCGCGCGCTGCACAAGGAGCCGCTGGCCCGCGACGCGCTGGTCGCTGAGCTTCGCCTCGCCCGCGGCGCCGACCGCCACCTCGACGCCGCTCTCGACGGCGTGGAAGCAGAGCTGGTGAAGCCCGACGAAGCGGGTGCGCGCCGCCTAGTGGAGCGGCTGGCCATCGCGCTGCAAGCGTCGCTGCTGGTGCGCCATGCGCCGCCCGCCGTCGCCGACGCCTTCGTCCAGACCCGCGTCGCCCGCGATCACGGCTACGTCTTCGGCACCCTTCCCGCCGGCGCGGACGTCGATGCCATCCTCGCCCGCGCCTGGCCCGCATGATCGAGCTCCGCGGCAAGAAGCTGGAGACCGCGCGCCTGGGTCCTTTGCAGGGCCCGACGCTGGTGCTGCTGCACGAAGGGCTCGGCTCCCTGGGGCTGTGGCGCGACTTCCCGCAGAAGCTCAGCGACGCGACCGGGCTGGGCGCCTTCATCTATAGCCGGGCTGGATATGGTCGATCGGATCCGGCGCCCTTGCCGCGGCCGATTCGCTATATGCACGACGAGGCCGAGCTGTTGCCGGAACTCTTGCGATCGGCGAACATTTCCGCCCCAATCCTCGTCGGTCATAGCGATGGCGCTTCCATTGCCATCATTGCCGCCGGAATGGGCCTTTCGACGCGAGCCCTCGTCCTCGAGGCGCCGCACGTCTTTACCGAGGAGAGCGGGCTGCAGAGCATTGCGAAGGTCCGCGACCTCTATACCCAGTCCGACCTGCGCATGAGGCTCTCGCGCTGGCACGACGACGTCGACGTTGCCTTCCGCGGCTGGAATGACGCCTGGCTCCATCCCGAATTCAGGCGATGGAATCTGGAGGCATACCTTCCTTCCATTCCATCGCCCATCCTCATGATTCAGGGATTGAACGACGAATATGGCAGCGAGGCCCAGCTGCGGGCTATCGCGCGCGGCGCCGGGGGGCCCACCGAGACCGTGCTGCTCCCCGATTGCGGCCACTCGCCGCATAAGGACAAGCCGGAGGAGACGCTGCGGGCCATCGCCGGTTTCCTGCGGCGCGTCCTCTAGGATCTCGTTCCACGCGCCCCAACACCAGCCCTAAG
>JANXXR010000080.1 GCA_025350525.1 Deltaproteobacteria bacterium | reverse complement strand
GGAAGCCGCCGAAGAAAAGATAGCCGCGCAAAAAGCGCCAGAGGGGGCGCAGGGCGACGTCGAAGGCGCCGGCGCGGCGGCCGGCCTCGAAGTGCATCAAGGCGGCGCGCTCGCCGTAGCGGGTCATCTTGTCGAGGCAGTCGCGCAGCGATTCGTAGGTGTAGTGGAGCATGGGCGCGTCGAGCTGCCCGGTGCTTCCTTCCACCACCAGCTTCTCGTGCACCGTGCGGGCGAGGTCGTAGCGGCAGGCGGCGCGGCGGAAGAGGCGGACGTGCCGGTCGGGCCAGAAGCCGCCGTGGCGCAGCCAGGTGTTTCGATAATGGTTCTTGAAAGGAATCGAAAAGGCCGCGTGCGCTCCGTCGAGCTGGACTTTCGATAATTCGGGCGAGGCGCGCTCGTCGGCGTCCAGCGACAGCACCCACTCGCCGCGGGCCTCGGTGCGGGCGAACTCGTGCTGGCGGGCAAAGTCGTCGAAGGGCCGCAGCAGCACCCGGGCGCCCAGCGACTGCGCCAGCTCGCGGGTGCGGTCCTTCGAGCCGCCGTCCACCACCAGCACCTCCTCGCAGAAGCCGCGCACCGAGGCGATGCAGCCCTCGATGGCGCGCTCCTCGTCCTGGGCGATGATGGTCGCCGAGATCACAGCCGCTCTTTCAGCCGGGCGATGAACTCGGTGGTCGAGTGATCTTTCGCATCGCCCGCGATGGCCGTGCGCCCGCCCAGCGACAAGACCAGCGCGCGCTCGGGAACGCTCCCTTCGCTGTAGTCGGTGCCCTTGACGTGCAGGTCGGGGCGGAGCGCGGTCAGGAGCGCGGCGGCCGTCGGCTCGTCGAAGAGGACCACGTAGTCGACGCAGCGCAAGGCATCGATCAGCTCGGCCCGCTCGCGCTCCGGCACGATGGGGCGGCCCGGGCCCTTCGAGGCCCGCACCGAGGCGTCGCTGTTGACGCCGACCAGGAGCAGCCCTCCGGGAACCAGCGCCTTGGCAGCTTCCAGGTAGCGGACGTGGCCGACGTGGAGGAGGTCGAAGGCGCCGTTGGCCACCGCGCACGCTGCCCCGCGGGCGCGCGCTTCCTCCCGCGCCGCGGCGGCCTGCTGCAGCGTGCAGATCACCTGCGCCCTGCCCGCTGCACGGGCCGCACCGCCAGAGTCGGCTGCGCGACCGGCCGCTTCTTCAGCTCCGCGCGCAGCTCGGCGAGCGACACGGTGGCCGTTCCGGCCTTGCCGATCTTGAGCCCGCCGGCGACGTTGGCGAGCCGCATCGCCTGCACCGGATCGGCGCCCGCGGCGATGGCCAGCGTGTTCGCCGCCATCACCGTGTCGCCGGCGCCGGTCACGTCCACCGCGTCCTGCGAGCCGTGCACCGGCACCAGCGCCGTGGGCGCGCCGGGCCGCAAGAGCGCCATGCCGTTGCGCCCGCGCGTGACCAGGAGCGACTGCGCGCGCAGCGTCTTCAAGAGCTCGCGGCCCGCCTCCTCCAGCGCCGCCGGATCGTCGCCGATGGGCCGGCCAACCGCCTGCTCCAGCTCGACCTCGTTGGGCTTCACCAGGGTGACGCCGCGATACTTGGCGAGCCCGTAGCGCGCATCGACGCAGATGACGCGGCCCTGCACAGCCAGCGTCCGCAGCGCCTCGACCAGCGGCGGGCAGAGCAGGCCGAGGCCGTAGTCGGAGACGAGGATGGCGTCGCACCGCGCTGCCGCCTGCGCCAGCGCTTTCAATAACTTTGGCAAGAGCTGGGGGCCGGGCGGGCCGGGGCCGTCGCGGTCGATGCGGACGATCTGCTGGCGCCGCGTATTCTTGCCGCCGGCGAGCACGCGCGTCTTGGTGGCGGTGGGGCCGGGCAGCGCGAAGACGGCGGAGTCGTCGGCGCCCTGGTCGCGGAGCAGCGCGCGCAGGCGGCGGCCGATTTCGTCGTCGCCGACCAGGCCGATAGCCTGCACCTGCGCGCCCAGGGCGCAGAGGTTGGCGACGGCGTTGGCGGCGCAGCCGGGCTTCAGCTCGGCGGACTCGTAGCGGACGATCAAAACCGGCGCCTCGCGGCTGATGCGGTCGGTCTCGCCGGAGACGAACTCGTCGGCCACCAGATCGCCCAGCACCGCCACGCGGGCGCCTGCGAAGCGGTCGAGCAGAGCGGCGAGATCAGGATTCATGCGGCCCATTCTCACACGCCCCGGCGCAGCGGCAAGCTTCGCTTCAAGCGGGCCGCGTCTTCCAGCGGCGGTGGACCCAGAACCAGTGGTCGGGGTTCTCCCGCACGGCCTGCTCCACGGCCCGGGTCAGCTGCTGGGTCAGGTCCACCACGGCGGCGTGGCCGCGCAGCGCGGTGGTGAAGGGGCCGCGCATCCAGACCAGGTGCGAGCCGTCGGGCTGGCGGACCGGAAAGGCGGCGATGAGCGGCGCTCCCGAGCGCAGCGCGTAGACGGCGGCGGCGGGAGTGGTGCACGCCTGCTCTCCGAAGAACTCGACGAAGATGCCGCGGCTCGGGCGCATGTTCTGATCGACGGCGATGGCCAGCGTCTCTCCCCTGCGGAGCGCGGCCAGGGCGGCGGTGCTGCTCCCCCGATCGGGCAGGGTGCGGATGCCGCGGCCCTCGACCAGCCAGCGGTTGAAGACGCCGCGCAGCCGGCGGCCGATCAGGGTCACCGGCGCGCCGCGCTGGTGGGCGGCGCGGGCCATCAACTCGAAGTTTCCGAAGTGGGCGATGGCGGCGACCATGCCGGTGCCCCCGGCCTGCGCGCGCTCCCAGATCTCCCAGCCCTCGAAGCGGACCACCGGGGCGCCGAAGGCGATCTCGAAGAGGCTGCGGCCCAGCTGGGCGTAGGCGGCGCGGGCGAGGCGGCGGCGCTCCTCGTCGCTGCGCTCGGGGAAGGCGCGGGCGAGGCCGTCGAGCGCGACGGCGCGGCGGATCCCGAGCCAGAAGGCGAGCACGCCCAGCGCGGCGCCCAGGCCGAGGAGGAGGCGCCTCACAGCACCGCCCCCAGCGCGGCGTCGAGCGCGGCGGCCCCGCGCAGGATGCGGACCTCGACGGTGACGGCGGAGATGCCGTCGCGCTGCTCGATGCGCACCAGGTCCTTCTCGGTGGTCCAGAGCTGCGCGTCGCCCGCCTCGCGGCGCAGCGTCTGCAACTCGTACTTCGTATACAAATGGTGATCGCCGAACCAGCGGCTGCCCGCGATTTCCGCCCCCAGCCCGCGGACGGTGGCCTCGAAGGCGGCGGGCCGGGCGATGCCGGCAAAGAGGAAGACGCGCTTGCCGCGCAGGTCCACCGCGGTGGCGTAGTCGCTCTCGACCGCAGGCCAGGAGGGAAGGCGCAGCACGCGGGGGTCTCGGGGAAGGTCGCAGCGGGAGAGCCAGAGCAGGCCGCGCCGCACCCGCGCCAGCGCCGAGAGCGGCTCGCGCAGCGGACCGAGCGGGAGGCCGTGGCCGTTGCCGAAAGGATTGCTGGCGTCGGCGACGACCACGTCGAGATCGCGGGCGAGCGCGTAGTGCTGCAGGCCGTCGTCGAGCACGAGCACGTCGGCGCCCCGCTCCACCGCCAGGCCGGCCAGCACCGCGCGGCTGGGGCCGACGAAGACGGTGAGGCCGCGGCGCGCGAGCAGGAGCGGCTCGTCGCCGACGTCCTGGACGGTGCTGTCCGGCGAGACTTGCAGCGGCGTGCGCAGCTTGCGTCCGTAGCCGCGGCTGAGCAAGGCAGGCCTGCGCCCGCGCGCCATCAGCCGCTGCGCGATGAAGAGGGAGACGGGCGTCTTTCCCGCGCCGCCCACCGTCAGGTTGCCGACCGAGATCACCGGCACCTTGGCGTGGACGGGCCGCACCGCCGCGCGATGGAGGGCCGCGCCCGCCCGGTACGCCGCGGCGAGGGGCAAGAGCGGCAGGGACCAGAGCGGCGCTTCGCGTTCCCACCAGAAGCCGGTGTTCATGGCAGCAGGTCCGCGATCAGGCGGGCGTCGCGCAGGCTGGCGCCCCGCACCGAGGAGACCGCCTCGCGCGCAAGCTCGCCCAGCTTGAGGATTTCGTCGGGCCGCGCCAGCAGGTCCCGCATCAACTGCAAGAGCGCCACCGGATCCTTCACCTGCAGCCCGCCGCGCCCGACCAGCACCTGCACGCTGTCGGCGAAGTTCTCCATGCGCGGCCCGAAGAGCACCGGCTTGCCGCAGGCCGCCGGCTCGAGGATGTTCTGCCCGCCCCGCCGCCCGAAGCTGCCGCCGACGAAGACCATGGTGGCCAACTGGTAGACCCGCACCAATTCGCCGATGGTGTCGAGCACGATCACCGGCGCGGGCCAGCCGGTCTGCGAGCGCAGGCGCGCCTCGAGGCCCAGCGCGCGGGCCAAGGCCAGCACGCGTCCGGCGCGCTCGATGTAGCGCGGCGCGATGAGCAGGCGCAGGTCGGGGTGCTCGCGGCGCAGCGCCGCGAAGACTTTCAGCAGCGCGCCCTCCTCTCCTTCGTGAGTCGAGCCGCACACCCAGAGCCGCTCTTTCCCCAGGCCCAGCGCGGTCCGCAGCGATTCGTCGGGAGTGGGCGGCACGCTCACGGCCAGCGCGTCGAACTTGGTGTTGCCGGTGACCTGCACCCTGCCCCGCTTCGCGCCCAGCGCAAGCGCGCGCTCGGCCTCCTCGTCGGCGCGCATCATCAGCACGTCGAACTTGGTCAAGAGATTCCCGACGAAGAAGAAGAGGATTCGATAGCGCCGCACGTTGCGCGGTCGCAGGCGCCCGTTGGTCAGCGCCAGCTTCACGCCGGCGTTGAAGGCGGCGTCGATCAGCTGCGGCCACAGCTCGGTGTACTCGAGGACCAGCACGTCGGGCCGCAGCGCCAGGAGCGTCCGGCGGCAAGCGCCGGGGAGATCGTAGGGCAGAAACGTCACCAGATCGGCGAGGCCCTGCGGCACCAGCTTCTGCTGCGCCATGGCCGCGCCGGAGTCGGTGATGGAGGAGATGATGATGCACGTTTTCGGGAAAAGCGCCTTCAGCTCGCGGACGATGGGGACGAGGCCCAGCACGTCGCCGGCCGAGGCGCCGTGCAGCCAGATGCGCGGAGATCCGGAGGGGAC
This sequence comes from Deltaproteobacteria bacterium, assembly GCA_025350525.1. GTDB lineage: Bacteria > Myxococcota > Myxococcia > Myxococcales > 40CM-4-68-19 > 40CM-4-68-19. Next base: position 1,315 of record JANXXR010000080.1, on the reverse strand, counting down.
CGCGACGCCGTCGTAGAGCCCGAGTCGCCTGCGCACTCCCTGCCGGACCTTGGGATGCAGGAGCAAAAAGGGCAAGAGCAGCCAGAAGAGCAGGTACGCCGCCGCGGTCGCGATCCAGCTGATCCCCGGATCGGGCGGCTCGTCCTCGGGATTCAAAAGCGCGTCCCCACCGCGACGCCGGGCTCGAAGAGGAACTGGGTGGAGGCGCCGGGGCCGGGCCGCGTCGCCAATTCGAGCGCGACGCCGGGCGAGAGCGTGAGCGGCCCCAGATCGAACGACACCGCGCCGCCCAGGCCGCCCGAGAGCACCGGCGAGTACTGCAGCGCCGCCTGATCGTTGACGGCGCCGGTCTCGGTGTGCCAGGCGCGGATCCAGTAGGCGCGCAGAAACGGCGAGGCGGTGACGGCGAGGAGCGGGTTCACCCGGTAGGTGATCACCGCGGGCACCTCGAGGCCGAAGGCGCGGTAGTTCCAGGTGTCGGTCTGCGAGCGGCCGTCCTGCGTCCGGTCGATGCGCTGCGAGGCGCCCACGCCGACGAAGCGCGCGCCCAGCTCCGCCGAGAGCCCGCCCTCCGCCCCGCGGTCGAGCAGGCGAAATCGCACGCCCGCCGCGGCTCCGGAGAGGTTGGGCACGAAGGGCACGATGGGGTTGGTGAGCTTTAGTTGTAGTTCGAGCGTGATCCGCTCCAGCGCCTGCCAGCGCAGCGAGGCGTCGGAAGCCACCCAGGTGGAGACTTCGTACTTCTGCGCTTCGGGCGGCGTCGCCGGCAGGTCGTGCACGTCGCTGGGGCCGGCGAGGACGCGGCCGGCCTCCATCGAGATGCTGGCCTGGAAGTCGCCGCGGTGGAGATCGCCCGCGGGCAGGAAGGTGTTGGCCGAGACCACCGGTAGCGCGCAGCCGGCGCAGGCCAGCACCGCCGCGGCCGCCTTCACCGCCGCGGCCGCGGTCCCGGTCAACTCCGCGCTGCTCCGTGTCCGGGTCAACTCCGCGCTGCTCCGTTTCAATGCAGGACCGCCGGGAAGGTGTCGCGCAGGCCGTCGAACATGAACTGCACCGCGATGGCGCCGATGATGAGGCCGATGACGCGGTTCATGACGTTGAGGCCGGTGACGCCCATCAGGCGCTGGATGCGGTCGGCGGCGATGAGCATGAAGTAGGCGGCCGCGCAGGTGACGGCGATGGAGAGGATGACGGGGACGGCGAAGAGGATACGCCCCGCCTTGCCCATCAGCGCCGTCACCGTGGCGATTGAGCCCGGCCCCGCCAGGAGCGGAATCGCCAGCGGGAAGATGGCCACGTCCTCCTTCTCCGCGCC
>JANXXR010000045.1 GCA_025350525.1 Deltaproteobacteria bacterium | reverse complement strand
AGGCGCTGTTGCAATCGAGCGAGCCCTTCGGCAAGTTGCGCGGCAGGCTGCATGCGCTGCACGGCATGCAAGCCGACGGAGGCGGCGCTCTGCGCGGTGGAGGTGGCGCTCTGCGCGGTGGCGGTGGCGCTCTGCGCGGTGGTCGAGGTGCAGGCAACGAGGGCTAGCGCGGCAGTGAGGGCGGTTTTCATGGCCGCGCAGTATCCCCGACTGGGCGCCCGGAGCAAGCCCAGTCGTCAGGAGATCCCGGTCAGTAGCAGATCTTGGTGCTTCCGCAGTCGCCCACGTAAGGACAGGAGGCGTAGCAGCCGGCGGAGTATCCATGTCCGCCCCCGTCGTACCAGGGCGTCGCCGACGGGCAGCACGAGCCGTTGGAGTAGCAGTAGCCCGTATTGCACTTCGCCCCGCCGCCCGAGCTGCCGCCGCTGCAGCAGGCGACCCCGTTCGAGAACGCGCTGCAGCTGCCGCCGCTATTGCAGGAGTAGGGGGAGGGACACGTCATGCAGTCGCCGTTGGAGCCGGCGCATCCGGCGGCGCAGTCGTTGGCGGGGGCGCATCCCAGCGCGGACGCGAGCAGAACGACCCAAAGAAATCTCTGCATTTGGTTCCCCCCTCCTTGGAAAATAACACACCTCGTGAAGAATCCCCTAACTGGCCAGGGCCCTTCGACGCCCGGCCGTCCGGTTCGAGATCTAGTAGACGCGGCGCAAGCCGGTGCGCGGGGCCTGCTGCAGGGCAAGACCGCGCCCTGCCGTCAGCGCCGGTGGCAGCAGCGCCTCGGGCAGCGAGGAGAGACCCGCGACACCGCTGGCCGGTAGAGGGCGGGCAAAGACGTCGGTGCGGTTGGCGGTGTCGCCGTCGTTGCCGAGGACGAAGAAGGGCAGAAAGCCCGCCCCCGAGGCGACCAGGCCCTGGTAGTCGCCGGTGAAATATCCGTCGGCCGTGCGCGGCGCGTTGCGGATGTCGAAGGGACCGCCGATGGCGCTCTCCTGAAAATGGGCGCCGCCGTCGCTGGAGACGGCGAGCCAGACGGTGGCGAGCAGGTGCGTGCTGTCGGCAGGATTGTCGTTGCGCAAATCGGAATAGGTGACGCCGACCTTCCCCTGCGCCACCGCCAGCGAGGGCGTGAAGGCCTGGGTGGCGAGGACGCCGTTGACCCGCACCGGCGCAGACCAGTTGACGCCCTCGTCGGTGGACTTGGAGAGCACGATGCCGTCGCGGGCGCCGCTCGAGAAGCGCGAGTCCTCCCAGGCGACGTAGAGCGCGCCGCTCTGCGGATCGACCGCGATCGCAGGCACGATGTCGCCGGTGCGCACTCCGATCGAGTTCTTCGGATCCTTCACGCCCTGCGAGGTCTCGTCGGCGATGGTCACCGCCTTCGACGACCAGGTCTGCCCTTTGTCGGTGGAGCGCAGCACCGCGACGCTGGCCGGCTGGCTCTGCTGGTTGAGCTGCGTAACGATGGTGAGCACATCGATGAGCGTCCCGCTGGGCAAGACGACGATGACGTTGCCGAGCGTCTGCGCATTGGGCCCCGGATCGAAGATGACCCGCGCCGGCTCCCAGCTCTTGCCGCCGTCGGTGGTGCGCGTGAACCAGGCCGGGCCGGTGGCGTTGGGCGAGTTCGCCGGCAGGAGCAGGCCGGTCAGCCGGTCCCAGATGGCGTAGACCAGGTTGGGGTCGGACGGATCGGCGGTGATCGACTCTTTGTCGATGGCGGTGTCGTCGTTGGTCTCCTCGAAGAGGAAGAGCGGCTCGGTCCAGGTGCGCCCGCCGTCCGCCGAGCGCACCGCCATCATGGCCGCGCGCGCGTCGCCCTTGTCGAAGCCGAAGCCGATCTGGTGCGGCGTCGAGTCGGCGCCGAAAGTGACCCAGGGGTCGCTCGCGCGCTGGAAGTTGGCGCGATTGGCAGCGTTGCCGCCGCTGCAGTTGCTGAAGTGGGCAAAGCCCGTCGCCCAGGTCTTGCCGCCGTCGAACGACGCGCCGCTCCCGAGGCCGTTGGACCCGCCGTTGGACCAGCGGTCCTGCTGCCAGACGCCGACCAGGTGCCGCGCGTCGCGCGGGTCGATGGCCACGAACGGCTCGACTTCCGCGGCGGGGAAGTTGGTGCCCGCCTGTCCGGCGGTGACGCACCCCTGCGCAAACGGAGACGCGCCGGTGACGCGCGTGAGGCCTGGGAACGACGGCAAAGGGTGCGCGCCGTCGTGTCCGCAGGCGAGGAGGAGCAGCGCAACGGGCAAGAGCGTCCGGATCATCACGGCGACCGTAGCACGGTGGTAGAAGGCGGGCATGGCCCAGGACGACGAGGTGGTCACCGACTTCCAGGACCGGATGACCTACGGCGGATACCTGCAGCTCGACCTGCTGCTGCGGGCACAGAAGCCGCTCTCGTCGCACCACGACGAGCTGCTCTTCGTCATCCAGCACCAGACCAGCGAGCTGTGGTTCAAGCTCATCCTGCACGAGCTGCGCGCTGCCATCGCCCACGTCCAGCGCGACCAGCTCTCGGAGACCTTCAAGATCCTGGCGCGGGTCAAGCACATCCAGGCGCAGCTGGTCTCGCAATGGGCGGTGCTGGCGACGCTGACGCCCACCGAATACCTCAAGTTCCGCCACGTGCTCGGGCCGGCCAGCGGATTTCAGTCCTTACAAAATCGATTGATTGAGTTCACGCTGGGCAACAAGGACCGGCGCCTGCTGGCGGTGCATTCGGGCGCGGACCAGGCGGCGCTGCAGGCGGCGCTCGAGGCGCCCACGCTCTATGACGAGTTCCTCCGCTACCTGGCGCGGCGCGGAAAGCCGGTGCCCGCGGCGGTGTTGCAGCGCGACGTGACCGAGCCGCACCGGAGCGACCCCGGCGTGCGGGAGGTGATCCGCGAGATCTACGAGCACCCAGAGGAGAACTGGGACGCCTACGAGATGTGCGAAAAGCTGGTGGACGTGGACGAGCAGCTGGCCCTTTGGCGTTTCCGGCACGTCAAGGTCGTGCAGCGGATCATCGGCTGGAAGCGCGGCACCGGCGGGACTTCCGGCGTCGATTACCTGCAGAAGCTGGTGGACGTGCGGCTCTTCCCCGACCTCTGGGACGTGCGCACCGAGCTCAAGCAAGCAGGGGAGTGAGACGCTCCTCCACCAGCTGTTCGGCGCGCTCGAAGCCATACTCGGAGCGCAAGAGGCCGCCCAGGATCTCCTGCTGGATCTGCCCCGCCCGCAAGGCAAGGCGATAAGGAACGCGGGTAAAAGTCACCAATTGATAGCGGGTCAGATAGCGGCCCGGCATCCGGTCTTGCAGCTGGTGCTCCAGCTCGCGCAGGCGGAGGAACTCCGGGTCGGCGACCTGGTAGCGCATCTCGAGGAAGTTCTCGATGGCGAGGTCGGCGATGGCGTCGGCGTCGGGCGTGCGGGCCGCGGCAAACCGGGCAAAGTCGCGCGGCCAGCCGCCCGTCAACGAGGCCGCGAGCAGCGTCACGTCCTCGAAGCCCGCGTTCATCCCCTGTCCAAAAAAGGGCACGATGGCGTGGGCCGCATCGCCGAGCAAGAGCGCGCTGCCCGCCGCCCAGGGGAGCGCGCGCACCGTGACCATGCGCCCGAGCGGCGCGGCGAGGAACTGCGCGGCGAGGCCCGGAATCAATGGCAAGGCATCGGGAAAGAATTGCTTGAAGAAAGCCTCGACGGCGTCCTCGGTCTGCAATTCAGCAAAGGAAGGCGAGCCGTCGAAGGCGAGGAAGAGCGTGCAGGTGAAGCTGCCGTCGCGGTTGGGCAGCGCGATGAGCATGAACTGCCCGCGCGGCCAGATGTGCAGCGCCTCGCGGTGCAGGGCAAAGCCGCCGCCCGGCAAGGCTGGCAGCGTCAATTCCTTGTAGCCGCTGGAGAGGAACTCCTGCCGCACCTGCGCGCCGCGCTGCTCCTGCATCGCCTCGCGGAGCGCCGAGCCGCTGCCGTCGGTGCCGATGATCACGGGGGCCAGCACGGTGTGGTCCTTGCCGGCCGCCTCGTCGTGGAAGAGGGCGGTGTGGGCGGCGAAATCATATTCGTCGAGGCGCTGCTGGAAATGGATGCGCACCCGGCCCGAGACCTCGGCCCTGCTCATGAGCAGCTTGTTGAGGCCGCCCCGCGACATCGAGTTGATGAACTCGCTGGCATTGCGGCCATAGGGGAAGAGCGCCAGCGTGCCGTCCCTGGCGTGGGTCATCCGGCCCAGCATCGGCACCGCTTCGCGGAGCACGTCTTCGTCGAGGCCGACCTGGTGCAGCGCGTGGAGGCCGCGGGTGGAGACGGCCAGGTTGATCGATCGGCCGGCGCTGCCCTCGCTGCGGCGCATATCCGGACGGCGCTCGTAGACGTCCACGGTGAGGCCGCGCTGCGCCAGCGTCAGCGCCAGGAGCGAGCCCACCGGCCCGGCGCCGACCAGCACCAGGTCAGCCATGCAGCTCCCGGATCAGCGCGCAGAGGGACTGCACGTCGCCATAGGAATTATATAAGGGCGCGGGGGCAATGCGGACGATGTCCGGCGGCCGGAAATCCACGATGGCGCGCCGCTTCTGCAAGGCCAAAACCAGCGACTGCGCCTTGGCGAAGCGCACGGTCAGCATCGACCCGCGCTCGGGCGGCGTCAGCACCTCGGCGCCCAGGCGCAGCAGGAGCCATTCCAGATATCCGGTCAGCCCGTCGCCGCGGGCGCGCAGGGCGGGCATTCCCACCTGGTCGAACAGCTCCATCGAGGCCCGCAGCGCGGCCAATTGCAAGATGGGCGGATTGGAGAGCTGCCAGGCCTCGGCGCCCACAATCGGCGAATAGCGAGGCGACATCTCGAAGCGCTTCTCCTTGTCGTGCCCCCACCAGCCCTCGAAGCGCGGCAGTGCGGCCCTGGAATGGCGCTGGTGGACGAAGACGCCGCCCAGCCCGCCCGGTCCGGCATTGAGGTATTTGTAATTGCACCAGGCGGCAAAGTCCGGGCCCCATTCGTGCAGCTGGAGCAGGAGATTGCCGACGCCGTGGGCGAGGTCGAAGCCGATGAACGCCCCCGCCTGGTGCGCGGCCCGCACCAGCGCGGGCGCATCGAAGACCCTTCCGGTGAGGTAGTTGGGCAGGCCGATCAGGGCCAGCGCGATCTCACCGCCACGCTCATGCAGCGTCTGCAGCGGGTCGTCGCTCTCCAGCACCGCGTCCGCATATCCGTGAAACCGCGCCTGCGAGGCCACCGCATATTGGTCGGAGGGAAAGGCGCCGCGCTCGATGAGGATGCGGAACTTGCCGGGGCGCGGCCGGTAGAACGACACCATCATGAGGTGCAGGTTCACCGAGAGCGTGTTCATCACCACCACTTCTTCGGGCTGCCCACCGACCAGGCGCGCGGTGCTCGCCGTCAACAGCTCCTGGTACTTGATCCACGGCCTGGCCGCGGCGAAGTGGCCTTCGACGCCGTGTCGCGCCCAGTCGTCCAGGACCTCCAGCACGTAGGGCCGCGCCTGCCGCGGCTGCAGCCCCAGCGAGTGGCCGGCGAAGTAGAGCGGCCCGCTCTCGGGAAAGATGAACGCGTCGCGCAGCCCCGGGTCTTTCGCGTCCTGCGCGCGCGCCCAGGCGGCGGAGTCTTCATAGATCATATGCGCTCGCGTCCTGTCCCAGCCATTCCAGCGCGGTGCCAGCGCGCAGGCGGTCGAGCATTTCGGGGGGGAAGTTCATGGCCTCGATCAGCGCGCCGGGCGGATCCTCGCCCAATGGAAATGGATAATCGCTTCCAATGGCCACGCGGTCATATCCAAAGACGTCCAGGACCAGCTTGAATGCGCTTTTGTCGTGGACCAGCGAATCGAGATAGATGCGCTTGAGATACTTCGAAGGAGGGTGCGGGTTGTCCACCGCCACCAGTTCGGGCCGCGCGTGATAGCCGTGTTCGATTCGGCCATAGGTCCCGGGAAAGGCGCCGCCGCCGTGCGCAAAGGCGATGCGCAACGACGGCAGCCGCTCCAGCACGCCGCCGAAGATCACCGAGCAGATGGCCAGCGCCCCTTCGGCCGGCATTCCCACCAGCCAGGGCAGCCAATACTTCTGCATCTTTTCCTGGCCGACCATGTCCCAGGGATGCACGAAGACGGCGGCGCCCAGCTCCGCGGCGCGGGCAAAGACGGGAAAGAGCGCCGGGTCCGACAGGTTCCAGCTCCCGACGTGCGAGCCGATCTGCACGCCCGCCAGTCCCAGGGCGCCCATGCAGCGCTCCAATTCGCGCACCGCCAGGTGGGGCGCCTGCATCGGCAGCGTGCCCAGGCCCGCGAACCGGCGCGGCTGCGCCTGGCAGAGCCCGGCGAGGTGGTCGTTGAGAAAGCGGGAGAGGTCGTGCGTGCGCGCAGGCGGCAGCGCATAGGAGAAGAGCACGGGGATGGTGGAGAGCACCTGCACGCCGACGCCGCTGGCCGCGCAGTCGCGCAGCCGCTCCGCCGGATCCCAGCAGTTGCGTCCGATCTCGCGAAAGAGGCTCCCGTCCTCCCGCACCATCCGCGCCCGCGAGGGGCCTGAAGCTTCCAGCCGGATCGGGCTCCACGCAGGCAATGCCTCCGGCAGCACGTGCGTGTGGATATCAATGCTTTTCATGCACCCGGCCACACTGCTTGCAGGTGGTATGCTCAGGGTTGCTCCAATAGCGGGCAAAGACCGGCGGCAATTGCCGGACCAGGTCGGTCAGGTGGAAGGATTCCCGGTACAGCTCGGCGCCGCAGGAGTCGCAGACCCAGAGGAAGGTGTCCTGCTCGCGCCCGACACGCCGCCGCTCGATGACCAGGCCCACCGTGTTGGCGGGACGCTGCGGCGAGTGCGGCGTGTGGGGCGGCAAGAGGAAGATGTCGCCTTCGCGCAGCGGCACCTCCACGGGCTTTCCGCCCTCGAGCAGGCGCAGGACGATGTCGCCTTCCACCTGGTAGAAGAACTCCTCGCCTTCATTGATATGGTAATCGGTGCGGGCATTGGGACCGCCCACCACCGTCACCATGAAGTCGCGGTCGCCCTCCCAGATCTGCGCGTTGCCCACCGGCGGCTTGAGCAGGTGGCGGTGCTCGTC
>JANXXR010000042.1 GCA_025350525.1 Deltaproteobacteria bacterium | reverse complement strand
GAGATCTTCTTCGTCGACCTGCCCACGCTGCCCGAGCGCCGGGAGATCTTCCAGATCCACCTCAAGCGCCGCGGCCGCGATCCCTCCCAGTTCAACCTCGATCTTCTCGCCGAGAAGGGCGACGGCATGACCGGCGCCGAGATCGAGCAGGCGGTGGTCTCCGCGCTCTTCGACGAGTACGACAAGCACGGCAAGACCGGTCTGCTCACCACCGAGGGCATGATCCACGCGCTGGGCGAGACGGTGCCGCTCTCGCGCACCATGAAGGAGAAGATCGCGACGCTGCGCAACTGGTGCAAGACGCGCGCGCGTCCCGCCTCCTCGGAGTTCCTGGTCCAGAGGGAGGAGGGCGGCCGCGCCATCGACCTCGACCACGCCACTTCCGAAGGGGCGCGACCGCCGGGGAAGTCGCCGTGAGCCACTTCACCCAGGTCGAGACCAAGATCAACGACCTCGTCGCCCTCAAGGCCGCGCTGGTCGAATTGGGCATGGAGTTCGAGGAGGCCACCGAGAACACGCTGGTGAAGGTCCGCGGCTGGAAGGGCTCGACGCTGACCGCCGAGGCGAAGATCAAGGCCTCCAAGAGCTACGACATCGGCCTCCAGCTCACCGAGGAGGGCAACTACAAGCTCATCGCCGACTGGTGGGGCATCGAGGAGGAGACCAACCAGGAGGCGGCGGCCATCCAGCAGAAAGTGATCCAGTGCTACGCCAAGCACAAGGTCAAGGCCGAGGTGTTGAAGCAGGGCTTCACGCTGGACGAAGAGCAGGTGGAGGCGGACGGCACCATCAAGCTGGCCGTCTCGAAGTGGTAGACCGTTTGAGCTCAAACGATTCGCCGGGAGACTTCCGCCGTGGCTGACAAGCAGAAGATGGAGATCACCATCCTTCCCAACGGGGAGGTGTCGATCAAGGTGCTGTGCGTGCCGGGCCCCTCCTGCGAGTCGGTCTCGGCGGCGCTCGAGGAGTCGCTGGGCAAGGTCAAGGCGAAGGAGCGGACCGCCGAGTACTACCAGGAGCCGCTCGAGACCACCGAGATCACGCAGAAGAGCGGCACGTAGCTGATGATCCGTCTCACGCATCTTTCCGGCAGCATGCAGGGGACCTCGTCCAGCTCGCCCAAGGCCATCATCCGCATCGGGCGCGGCAACGATTGCGACGTGCGCTTCGACGCGCGCAGGGACACGCGGGTCTCCACCCACCACGCCGAGATCCGCTTCGACAACGGCAACTACCTGGTGGTGGACACGGGCTCGAGCAACGGCACGCTGGTCAACGGAAAGATGGTCAAGACGCACAAGCTGCGCTCGGGCGACAAGATCGTCTTCGGCGCCCAGGGCGGCCCGGAGGTGAAATTCGAGATCGACGACAACGCCTCGGCCGGGCGCTCGCCGTCCTTTAACGGCAACGGCCACGGCGCGCCCCAGCGCGGCTACGGCCAGCCCCTGCAGGCGCCCGTCGCGTACGGCGCGCCGCCTCCGGGCCGCCAGGAGCTTTTGCCTTCGGGCGACGCGGCCTCGCTGGCCAAGGAAGCGCAGCTGAAGATCGCCCAGGCCCGCGTCATGTCGGGAGGGCAGCCGTCGGGCCAGACCATGTTCATCATGGCCGACACCCTGAAGAAGGTGGAGACGGTCACCCAGCAGAGGAGCGGCAGGAAGTGGGCGCGGGTGGTGGTCTCGGTGGTGGCGCTCGCCTGCATCGGCTTCGGGGTGATGGGCTTCATCATCTGGGAGCAGAAGCAGCAGATCGAGAAGATCGTCCACAAGAAGGACAACCTCGACAAGCAGATCCAGAAGATCCAGCTGCAGATGCAGCTCGAGAGCGACCCCGACAAGCTGGCCTCGCTGGAAGAGCAGCTGACGCTCCTCACCGGCAGGGCCAAGGCGGCCATCGGCGAGCTGGAACAGAAGGACAAGGAGGTCGCCAGCAAGGTGGAGCAGGGCGGCGACGAACTCGACCGGAACATCCGCCGCATCCTGAAAAAGTTCGACGCCGACACCTACGCGGTGCCGCCCATCTTCAAGGAGCGGCTCAAATATTACATCGAGCAGAAGACCGCCAACCCGCACACGCTCAGGCAGGTGTACGGGCGCAAGAAGCAGTTCTGGCCCATCATCGTGAAGGAGTTTTCTGCGCTGGGGCTGCCCGAGGAGATCGCCTACGTCGCCTGGCAGGAGTCGAACTTCGACCCCTACGCCCAGAGCGCGGCGGGCGCGCGCGGAATGTGGCAGTTCATGGATTTCACCGCGCGCAACTTCGGCATGCACGTCGCCGAGAACTGGCGCCATGGTGGCCTCGACGAGCGCACCGACGTGGCCAAGAGCACCAAGGGCGCGGCCAAGTACCTCTACAACCTGCTCAGCGAATTCGGCTCCGACTCGTTCATGCTCGCCATCGCCAGCTACAACAAGGGCGAGCCCGGCATGCGCCGCGTCCTGCACGAAGTCGGCTTCCGCAAGGAGCAGCGCGACTTCTGGCACCTCTATCGATTGAAGAAGCTGCCCGAGGAGACGCTGGAGTATGTTCCGCAGATCCTCGCCGCGGCCATCATCAGCAACGACCCCAAGAAATACGGACTCGAGTAGTCCCTGGAAAAGGACATCCGAATGAAGCTTCGCACTGCGCTTGCTATCCTGGCCATCGCGCTGGCCGGCTGCCACGCCCGCTGGAACCCGCTGGGCAGCGCGCCGGGCTACAGCCTCTCGCACAACTCCGAGGATGGCACCCTCAACAAGAAGCAGGACACCACCCTGTCCGAAGAAGACAACCACTACATGGCCGGCTTCCGCTACGAGATCCCGGCGGCCGGCTCGCTCTCGGCCAGCGCCAAGCCGGTGAACCCGCAGGCGCAGGTCTCGGTGTCCATCTACGCCGAGGGCAGCGGCAACGAGCCCATCGCCAAGGGCGAGCCCGGCAAGAAGGTGGAGGCCACCGAGCTGCAGCCCGGCACCTACTACGTGGCGGTGCAGGAGCCGTGGAAGGACGCCATCCGCACCCGCGTCGAGCTCAAGACCATCTACAAGCCGCAGGATCCGAACGCCGCGCAGCAGGCTTGCAAGACGCAGGCGACGGCCCGCGACTTGAACCCCGACAAGGGTCAGATCGAGGACGGCGTCGACTACTCGGCGCAGCGGCAGACCTGCTTCTGGCACATCGCGCTGCAGGCCGAAGGCGCGCTGGTGGTCAAGTTCAACAACAACGGCGGAAACATCAGCGCCGACTTCATCCCGCCGCAGGGCGCGCCCGAGAAGATCGATCCGGTGGCGGGCCTCAACAAGGCCGACCTGCCGGCCGGCGACTACTTCGTCAAGGTCTACGCCAACGACGCGGGCGACGCGGGCCGCTACTCGCTCGCGACCACCTTCAAGCAGGGCGACACCTGCAAGAACGAGCCGCACTGCTCGCCCGAGACGGCGGAAGATCTCAAGCTGCCCTCCGACAACAAGAGCGCCGACGTGGACGTCTCCAAGGGCAAGCAGTTCCACTTCTACAAGGCCTCGCTCAAGGAGAAGGGCAAGCTGACCATCTCCTTCAAGGTCCTGCAGCCGCCGCGCGGCTCCAAGATCGGCGCCTTCTTCATGAAGGGCGCCGACGACGCCGACGGCGAGAAGGTCTCGGGCAGCTCGGTCACCAAGGAGATCGATACGCCCGGCGACGTCTACATCCGCGTGCAGGCGCCCGAGCAGGGCGACTACGGCAAGTACGCCGTGCAGACCATCTTCCAGCCCAACAACTTCATCTCGGGAGACGTGGTCGAGATCGCCAAGAACCCCTGCATGCTGACGGTGAGCGCCGGGGCCAACCAGGGCGTGAAGGCCGGCGCCGCCTGCACGGTGGTGACGGCGCAGGGCCAGGCGATGGACTCCTGCCAGGTGGACCAGGTGTTTCCCAACCTGTCCAAGGTGAAGCCGGGCTCGTCGCAGTGCCGCGTCCAGCCCAACTCCAAGGTCCAGATCAGCGCGCAGTAGAGAAAAAAATAAAGGCCAAAGCGCACCACGGAGGCACAGAGACACAGAGGGTTTGTTTGCTTTCCGGCCCCGACCCTGCTCGGGCGGGCGCGTGGGCTCGCACCCAACCCGCTTTCTCCGTGCCCTCCGTGCCTCCGTGGTGCGCTTTTGCTTCTAGCCGCTACTTGGTTTCAGAGACGGGCCGGATCGCCGTCCGGGCAGCCTCGAGGTCGGCCTCGATGACCTTCTCCAGATCCGCCCCCTCCTCGCGGTAGATGGCCCGCACCTTCCCCATCTGGTCCACCAGGAAGGTCCGCGGCAGCTTGGTCTTCTCCTCGCCGGCGACGCCGTAGATCTTGGCGATCTGCTCGAACTTGTCGAGCAGCGCCGGCCCGTCCACGCCCATCTTCTCCGCGAACTCCTGCGCCTTCTGCCCGTCGGACTCGACGTCGATGAGCAACAGCCGCAGCTCGCGGTGCTTCCTGGTGAGCGAGACCAGCCGCGGCAGCCCTTCGTTGCAGGGCTTGCACCACGAGGCGCCGAAAGTGATGAGCAGCGGCAGAAGCGTCGGCGTCCGGCGGAGGGCGTCGAGGGTGAGGACCTTCTTGCCCGCCAGATCCCAGCCGCCAAACGACGGCGCGGCGCTGCCGATCTTGGCGGCGCCGCTCTCGGTGAGCCGCACGGTGGCGGTGGGGGCGGCGGCGACGAGCAGCAGGGCGGCGAGCGAGGGAAAGAGCAGCTTCATGTGGGTTACTCCCCGATCTGGATGGCGCTCTTGAGCGCGTCGCGCACGGCGGCCTCGACCAGCTGCGGCGTGACCTTGTCCCAGGCGGACTTGCGCGCCTTGTCCCGATCCGACGGATGGACGCCGCGCACCAGCGCCACCGTGCCGGCTCCGGCGGTTCCGCCTGCGCAGGCCTGCGCGGTCAGGTGCACCACCACCTCGCAGCGCTCGCCCAGGCTCACCTCCGAGCAATTCTCCTCGGGGGCGACCTCCAGCTCGGTGGCGTCGGTCAGGTCCTTGCGGTCGCGCTTCTCGCAGCTGGCCGAGTCGGGCCGCAGGCCCAGGCGCTTGACGGCGTTGACGGTGAAGTCGGCGAGGTGACCGTGGCCGGAGTTCTTCATCACCACGCCCACCACGCGATGGGCGCGGGCCTCCTCGAGCAGGGCGAGCAGCTCGTTGCGCAGGCCCAGGTAGCCGGACTCCTCGGAGGCGGGCCGCCCGGCCACCGCGCGCCGCACCACGAAGCTCGCGTCCAGCGCCGGCCGCAGCCGCGCCGCCTCGGAGAGCGCGGTGGAAAAGACGCCGCTGTTCAGCTCGGCGCGTCCGCGCCTGGCGTTCTCGGCGGCGGCGCGAAAGCTGGCCAGGTCGGCGGAGGCCTGGTTGCCCAGCTCGCGGTCGGTGGTGGCGCGGTCGAGGGCAGCGTAGGAGTAGAAGGTCTCGCCCAGCCGCTCGCGCTCGACGATGGCGATGAGGTCGGCGCGCTCGAAGTTGCTGCGCACCGAGACCCTGCTGCTCACCGTCTCGCTGGTGTCGCCGGTCCGGGAGGAGAACTTCTGGAACGAGCTGGTCTCGCTCTCCAGCTGCGCCGAGATCTGGGCGCTGACGTTGGCCTTGGCGCGCTCGTCGGCGTCCTGCGCGCCCGCGCTGGAGAGCCCGACGCCGGTGAGGTAGCGCGCGTGCGGAAAGCGCGGGTGGTCGGCGTTGGCCGCCGTGTACCAGGCCGGCAGCGGCCTGGCCGGCGCGCCCGCGCAGGCCATCGTACAGAGAACGATCGCGATGAGGAGGTTCTTCATCTCGTCCGCGCCGCCTAGATCTTCGCCTTGAGGGTGACCGCCAGCACCGTCCTGCCGTCCTCTTCCTTAACCTCCACCTTGCCGCCGCACCGGTCCTGCGCGAAGCCGCGCACCAGCCGCGACTGCGCGTCGGGCGGATCGCGGTAGCGCTCCCGGGTCTTCGCGTCCACCGGCGAGACGGTGAAGGTGATGGTCAGCCCGTCGGTGTTGACGTTGACGCTGGCGGGCTTCTGGTCTTCGCCCGCCAGCCCCTTGGCCTCGCGGAGCAGCGCGAAGGCAAAGAGCACCGACTCCTCCTTGCCGGCGTCGATGGCCGGCAGCACCGCCTCGATCTTGACCGCGATGTCGGTGTTGGGATCGCTGGCGTGCAAGAGCCCCTGCGCCTTGGCCAGCGCCGACTCCATCTCCACCCCCTGCGACTCCTCCTTCTTGAAGGCGTCGGAGTAGTCGAGGATGAGCTTCTTGGCCTTGACGATGCTCTCGGAGTTCTCCTCGCCGATGCCCTGCATGTTCTTGACGATGACGTCGGGCTGGGTCTGGTCGATCAGCTCCACCAGCATGGCGCTCTGCTCCGGCTCGAGCCGGGTGTAGTCGATCTTGCGGACCGCGTTGGCGAGCAGCCCGCAGTCCTCGACGTAGCCCTTGAGCAGCCCTTCGTTGCGCCGCAGCAGCGAGACCGCGTTGTTGACGCCCTCCAGCATCTGCGAGACCAGATGTCCGTGCAGCTCGGCGCGCGAGTCGGTGAGCTTGAGCAGCCCTTCGTCCACGCTCTTGCCGGTTCCCCCCAAGCCCTTGGCCGCGGTGTCCTTGAGCTGGGAGATCTCGACCTTGAGCTTCGAGATCTGCAGCTTGAGATCGTTGACCTGGTCGCTCGAGCTCTTGTAGCGCGCCTCCCAGTCGCCCGAGAGCTGCGAGCCCTGCTCGGCCATCCGCGCGTCGGAGCTGAGCGACTCGACCCGCAGCTTCAGCTCGTCGCGCTCGTGGACGATGTCCTCGTAGGTGCCGCGGATCTTCGAGAGCTGCGCCTCGGCGGCGACCAGCGCCTCGGTGGACGACTTGGCCTCGGCGGCGCGGGCGTCGCGGTCGGCCTTGAGCATGGCCATCTGCTTCTCGTGCTGGTCGCGGTCGCCCGACTTGCGCAGCATCTCCGAGAGCTGCGAGTCCACCTTCATCTTGGCGTCGAGCGCGTCGGTCATCTGCGCTTCCAGCTCCTCGAGCTGCTTCTTGAGATCCCGGGCCGCCGCCTCCGCAGTGTCCAGCTTGCCGCCGATGACGCTGGCGGAATCCCTGGCCTTGGCCACCTCGCCTTCCAGCGCAAGGATCCGGTCCTGCATCTGCTGCGTGGCGCGGAACTGCTCCTCGACGGCCGCGGCCGCCTCCTCGGCGCCCCCCACCTTGGCGAGGATGGTCCGCGACTTGGCCAGCTCCTGCACCAATTCGCCGCGCTCCTTGCCCAGCTGGGCCAGCTGCGCATTCTTCTGCTTGACCTTGTCGTCGAGCTCCTTCTCCTTGCCGGCGGCGGCGTTGCCGGCGTCGCGCAGCGCCTTCATCTCCTCCTGCAGCGCCGCGACTTTTTCGTCGCGCGACTTGATCTCGGTCTGGACCTCGTCCTCCCGCTCCGAGAGCATCTTGATGAGGTCGTCTTTTTCTTTGAGCTGCCGGGCGACGGTCTCGCTCTCGGCCCCGCGGATGGCGACCCGGTGCTCCAGCTCCTTGAGCTGCCGCTGCAGCGTCTCGGTCTCGCGGCGGCGGTCGGCTTCGATGGCCGCCTCCATCCGCTTGCGCTCCCGCTCCAGCTCGGCCGGCGAGTAGTACGTCTCCTTCTCGTCGAGCTCCTTCTGGATCTTCTTCAGCTCCTCCTCGCGCTGCTTGAGCAGCCCGCGGATCTTCTCGGCGTCGCCCCGGGCGCCCGCGGCCGCCTCGTGGGCCGCCTGCTCCTGGCCGGTCTTCATCTGCGCCTTGAGCTTGCGGTTCTCCTCCTCGAAGAAGGCGACCTTGCCGCGCAGGGTGGCGATCTCGACTTCGTCCTGCGTCTTCACCTCGGCGCGCAGGGAGGGCTGCGCGGGGCGGCGCGGCGCGTCGGTGACGATGCCTTCCGGCTGCTCCTCGTCCTCGGCGACGGCGGGCGCGGCTCCTCCGCGGCCCGAGGCGGAGGCCAGCGGACGCGCGGCAGGCTGGGCAGGCCGCGCGGCGCCGGGAGCGGCCCGGCCGGCGGGAGAGGCGGCGGCGCGGCTGGGGCTGACGCGGGCCTTGGGCTTGTCGCCCACGAAGGCGGCCTTGGTCATGCCGAAGGTGATGACGTCGCCGTCGGACAGCTTCTCGCGGTCCACGTCCTTGTCGTTGACGAAGGTGCCGTTGGTCGAGCCCAGGTCCAACAGGTAGTACTCGCCGTCCTCGCACCAGATCTTGGCGTGCTTCGAGGACACTCCCGCGTCGCCGATCTTGATGTTGCAGGCGGAGGAGCGGCCGACGGTCATGGCGTCGGGCGTGAGTTCGATCTCCTGGTTTTCCAGGGATCCGCTGAGGATGCGCAACGACGGCATGGCTGTCGTCCTTGAAAAGAGCTTGGATGCAGAGAGGGCGTGCGACCGGGCGGCGCAACGTTACTGAACGGATGGCGCTCTCGTCAACGCGAAGAGCGCCGCCGCCGCCGTCTGCCGCGGCGTTCCATTTGTGGTTCCAGACCCGCGATCCGACGCGAGAATGCGCTGCGCGGCCCGCGGGTTCCAGTCAGGCCATCTTCCTTGACCCATCCTTCCCGCGCACGCTACGCTCCTCGGACCTCAGAGATACAGGATCCGTGCGCCGCGGACCCCGCAGAACCCCGGTGGAAATCGTCCATGCCCGAAGCGAAGAGCGACGTCGGTTCCTTCTTTGGCAAGTACTTCCTGATGAAGAAGCTTGCCGCCGGCGGCATGGGCGAGATCTACCTCGCCAAGCAGCAGGGCCCGGCGGGCTTCCAGAAGATCCTCGTCGTCAAGAAGATCCTCGCGCACCTGACCGAGAACAAGGAATTCATCGAGGCGTTCCTCGGCGAGGCGCGGCTGGCGGCGCAGATGAACCACCGCAACGTGGTCCAGGTCTTCGAATTGGGCGAGGAGGCGGGCGCGTACTTCATCGCCATGGAGTACGTCGCCGGCAAGACGCTGCGCGACGTCATCGACGTGGCCATCAAGAAGAAGGAGAAGATCCACCCTGAGCACTGCCGGATGCTGGCGGAGATGATCTGCGACGGCGCCAGCTACGCCCACAACCTCACCGACATGAGCGGGCGCTCGCTCAACCTCGTCCACCGCGACTTGAACCCGCAGAACGTGCTGGTCAGCTACGGCGGCGACGTCAAGGTCATCGACTTCGGCATCGCCAAGTCGGAGATGAGCACGGTCAAGACCGAAGCCGGAATGATCAAGGGCAAGTTCGTCTACATGAGCCCTGAGCAGTCGATGGCCAAGAAGCTGGACAAGCGGTCCGACATCTTCGCCATCGGCATCTGCCTCTACGAGATGCTCACCGGCATCAACCCCTTCCACAAGAACAACATCGTCCTCACGCTCGAGGCGGTGCAGCGGTACGATCCGCCGCCGCCCTCCGAATACGATCCTTCCTACGCGCCCTTCGATCCCATCGTCGCCAAGGCGCTGGCCAAGGATCGCGACCGCCGGTACGGCGACGCCGCCGAGATGATGGACGACCTGCGGCGGGTGGTCCTCCCGCGCCCGGCCGAGCGGGTGGCGCAGCTGATGCAGCGCATCTTCCGCGCCCAGGTCGAGGAAGAGCAGAAGATGCTGATGGACTCGGACAGCCTCAAGTTGACCGGGTCGGGCCCCAAGCGCACCCCCTCCAAGGCGTCGCCGGCCCAAACTCCCGCGAAGCCCGTGTACACCACGGTGCCCGAGGCCCAGCCGCCCGAAGGCGCCACCCAGATGCTGCCCAGCGCACCGGCGCGCAAGCCGGCGGTGATGCCCTCGAAGCCCGCGCCCGCAGCGGCGGCCCGCCCTCCGGTGCGCCCCCCGCCGCCGGCCGCTGCCCGCAAGCAAGGGGCCGGAGACACGCTCATCGACATGGGTGGCGTCATCGCCTCGCCCGGCTCGGTGGAGTCGGCTCCCGACGACGAGGTGCCCGGCGCCACCGCCATGCTCAAGCCCGGCCAAGCGCTGCCGCCGCCGCGCAAGCCGATCAAGTCCAGCGACACCATGCCCAACACCGCCGAAGTGCGGGGCCCGGTGGAGCAGCCTCCCGACGGCGCCACCGCCTTCCTCGGCACCGCTCCCGCCCGCGCTCCGGCGAAGAAGGTTCCGCCCCGGCCGGCGCCCAGTGGCGGCTCGACCAACATCATGACCGCGGAGGAGTCGCAGGTGGCGCAGCAGGAGGCGCTCGCCAAGCTGAAGGAGTCGGAGAACAGCGTCATCCGCACCCGCACGCGCGCGGACAAGCGCGACGAGATGAAGGCGCAGAAGAGCAACAAGGGAATGTGGATCGCGCTGGGGGCGGGCGGTCTGGTGGCCATGGGCGGCATCATCGCGCTCCTCATGTTCCTCCTCGCCGACGACTCGGCGGCAACGCCCCGGCGCAAGAAGACCTCGCCGGTTCCCGTCGAGCAGGCGCAGGTGGCGCCGGCGCCGGACCCGGCTCCGGAGAACGGCGCCGCGGCAGAGGAGCCGAAGCAGAAGCCGCGCAGGGTAGAGAAGCCCCCGGCCGAGAGCGCTTCCGAGGAGAAGGCCGCCGAGGCGGCCCCCGCGCCGGTGGAAAAGAAGAAGGCGCCGCCCGCGGAGAAGCCCGAGGGCGCCCAGGCTCCCCGGAAGGTCGCCTCCTCCGGCAGGATGCTGGGCACGCTCACCCTGAATCCCGGGCCCAACATCCCGGTGGTCTACGGCGGAAACCGCATGCCCAAGCAGGTGGGCGCCTTCAACCTGCCGGTCACCGCCGAGAGCGGCACCATCGAAGTGGGGGACGACGCCTCGCAGTTCAAGATCTCGCTCGACTACAAGGTCGCGGGCGGGTCGATGAGCTTCAAGGTCAACTCGGTTCCCTGGGCCATCGCCAGCGTCAACGGCCCCTCGCGCGGCCGCACGCCGGTCGCCGACCTCAAGGTGGAGAAGACCGTCACCGTGCTGGAGCTGAAGAAGCCCGGCTCGGAGGCGGGGATGACGCTGAGGTTGCTCTTCAAGCCGAACTAAGCAGGCCTCGGGATCAGGCTTCAGGCCTCAGGTTCTTCGACGCGCCGCCTGAGGCAGGGCAGCGCGTCTTTTCTTTAAGCCTGAAGCCTGAGGCCTGAGGCCCGAGCCTTCGGCCGAACTCTTCCGACCCCTCCCCCCTTGATCGAAGCCCTTCAAGCACGATATCTCTCGGCCTCCCGAGAGCATGTGCACTCAGCCTGCAGCTTCGATGCTGAATGCTTCGGTACGTCGAAAAGAGGCCGCGCGCGACATGGACGAGCACGCCGAAGAGCGCCTGGCCTCACTCGAGTCGGTCTGGTACGAGATCATCGAGGCGGTCAACGCCGGGCGCACGGCGGGCCTCCTCTGCCCGGAGTGCAACGCGCCCGACGGGCTCTCGGTCGAAGAAGCGCAGGGCCGCGTCATCGTCACCTGCCCCAACTGCAAGCGGGTGGTGGAAGTCGGGATCGCGACCGCATAGTCGCGAAGGGATATCGGGTCACCATGAGCAACTTCCTCGGCGTAGGTTTCAAGTTCCCCTTCAGCGTCGGCCCGAACGGCGGCATCCAGCTCAGCAAGTACGAGTCCAACATCGAGGAGTCGGTGCGCGTCATCATCGGCACCGCCCTCGGCGAGCGGCAGATGCGCCCCGAGTGGGGCTGCCGCATCCACGACTTCGTCTTCGCCCCCAACAACACCTCGACGCAGACGCTGGTCGCGCACCACGTCGAGGAAGCGCTCGCCAAGTACGAGTTCCGCATCCGCAACATCGAGGTCGAGGCCATGCCCGATCCCGACTCGCAGGAACGGATCCTCGTCGACGTTCGTTACGAGATCCGGGCGACCAACAGCATCCACAACCTCGTTTTCCCGTTCTACCTCACCGGAAGCTGAGCCCCCGAACTTCTGACGCACTGTTTCGCCATCCAGTTTCTGCAGCTCTGAGGTCCCATCATGTCCCTGCCGGTTCCGAATCTCGACGACCGATCGTGGAAGCAGATCGTGGACGAGGCCATCCGCCTCATCCCGCGTTATTGCCCCGAGTGGACGAACCACAACGCCTCGGATCCGGGCATCACCCTGCTCGAGCTCTACGCCTGGATGACCGAGATGGTCATCTACCGGCTGAATAAAGTCCCGGAGAAGAACTTCCTCACCTTCCTCGATCTGATCGGCGTGCGCCTCAAGGCCCCCGAGCCGGCGCGCGTGGTGCTGGAGTTCACTCCCTCCGAGGGCGCCGAGGGCGAGCTGGTGGTGCGCAAGGGCACCCAGGTCGCGACGCTGCAGGCCGGCGGCGGAGACCCGGTCACCTTCGAGACGCTGCGCGACATCTCGCTGCTCCCGCTCCACGTCACCCGCGCCGCCTCCAGCCACCGCGCCACCGTCGCCGATCACACCGAGGCGCTGGCGGGCAGCGAGGCCAAGGAGCCGCTCTTCACCGGCGTGCAGGAGGTCGAACGGTTCCTCTACCTCGGCGACGACCGCCTCAACGCCTTCAACGAGGAGGCCGCGGTCGATCTCTTCTTCGAGGCCATGCCCGGCAGCGCCGGCCCGCGGGTCCCCACCATCACCGAGTGGCAGTACTTCGACGGCAAGCGCTGGCGCGACATGACCGTCAACCGCGCCGAGTCCGACGCGCGCCGCCTCAGCTTCGGATCGCACCCGGGCATCGAGAAGCAGGTCGTCAACAACGTGGAGACATTCTGGGTGCGCGGCAAGCTGGCCGAGCCCTTGAAGGAGCCAACCGCGGTCCAGCTCGACAGCGTCTCGCTGCGCGTCGAGATCCTCGGCGAGGGCATGGCGCCCGAGAACGCCTTCGTCAACATCGGCAGCTACATCTTCCTGCCGGTGGACCAGGGCAAGAGCTTCCACCCCTTCGGCGAGGAGCCCAAGTTCGACTGCGCCCTCTACCTCGGCCACCAGGAGCTGTTTGCTGCTCCGGAGGCGCGCATCCGCGTCGAGGCGCAGATGGTCGAGCCGTCGGTGGTGCCCAGCCCCGAAGGCAGCCCCGATCTGATGGTCCTCTGGGAGTACTGGAACGGCCGCAAGTGGGCCGAGCTCGGCAAGACCTCGCCGATGGGCGTCTCCGGAGTCCAAGGCGCCTGCAACTTCCTCGACTCGACCGGCGCCTTCACCCGCAACGGCGCGCTCAGCTTCGACCGGCCCGGCGACATGATGGAGACCGAAGTCGGCGGCCAGAAGAACTTCTGGGTCCGCGCCCGCATCAACTCCGGCAACTACGGCGCGCCCGGCAGCTACGAGCTGGTGGGGCAGAACTGGGTCTTCAAGGAGGACCGCCCGCTGCGGCCGCCCTGCCTCAAGTCGCTGGTCTTCAAGTACGTCCGCGAGCCCAAGCCGCTCGCGCACTGCCTGAGCTACAACGACTTCCAGTACCGCGACCACACCGAAGACCTGCTCACGCCGTACGTCTACTTCCAGCCTTTCCTGCCCGACCAGGACGAGTCGCCCGCCTTCTACCTGGGCTTCGACCAGAAGTTTCCGCAGCGGACCGTCCACGTCTACTTCGAGCTGGACGACTCGGCGGTGGGCGGTGGCGAGCAGCTGGGCGGCCCGCCTCCGGGCGCCGCCGAAGACGACGTGGCGCAGAAGGGGCCGCGGGTCGTCTGGGAGTTCTGGGACGGAAACCGCTGGGCGGATCTCCTTCCACAAGACCGGACCTACGGCTTCACCCGCTCGGGTTACCTGACCTTCACCGGACCGCGCAATTTCGACAAGCGGAGCGTCTTCGACACCGAGGCCTTCTGGCTGCGCGCCCGCCTCGAGTCGGGCTCGTACGATCTGGCGCCGGTGCTGCGGGCCGTGATGATCAACGCGGTGGACGCGCTCAACGGCGTCACCGTCGAAGAGGTGATCGGGTCGTCGGACGGCTCCGTCGACCAGAGCTTCAAGCTGGCCAACGCGCCCATCCTCGGCGGGCCCCAGGTGTGGATCCTCGAGCCCGACGCGCCCACCGCCAACGACAAGAAGATCATCCACATCGAAGAAGGCCCCGAGTCGATCAAGGCGGACGAGGACGGCAACGGCACCTGGGTCCGCTGGCACGAGGTCGAGAACTTCTTCGACTCGCTGCCCAGCTCGCGGCACTACGTCTGCGATCCGATCAAGGGCGAGATGTCGTTTGGAGACGGACGCAAGGGCTGGGTGCCGCCCACCGGGCGCGACTCGGTCAAGTGCGAGTACCGGCTGGGCGGCGGCGTCGCCGGCAACGTGGGCGGCGGCACGCTGACCGTCCTCAAGCAGAGCGTCGCCTTCGTGCAGGGCGTCACCAATCCGTTCCCGGCGCAGGGCGGGGCCGATCCGGAGACGCTCGACGAGGCCAAGCGCCGCGGCACCTACGCGATCAAGAACCGCGATCGCGCCATCACCGCCGAGGACTACGAGCAGCTGGCGCTCGCGGCCAGCCGCCGCGTCGCCCGCGCCAAGTGCGTGCAGGCCTCCGACGGCAGCATCTCGCTGCTCCTCGTGCCCAAGGCCGAGCGCGAAGACGGCGACGCCCGCGCCGTGCCCAGCCGCGACCTGATCGATCGGGTCGCTTCCTACCTCGACCAGCGCCGGCTGATCACGGCGAGAGTGAATGTCGGCAAGCCGAAGCTGGTGCCGGTCTCCCTCGAGCTGACCATCTCGCTCAAGGCCGGCGCCACCGCCGACCGCGTCAAGGCCGACGTCAAGGACAAGGTCAAGCACCTCCTCAATCCGCTCAAGGGCGGGCCCAAGGCCGACGGCTGGCCCTTCGGCCGCGCGGTGGGCAAGGCCGACCTCTACCCCGTGGTCGAGGGCGTCGAGGGCGTCGATCGCATCACCGATCTCGTCATCATCGACGAGGGCCGCAGGCTGCGGGTGGAGATGCTCAAGCTCACCGACGACGAGTTGCCGAACCTCATCGGCGTCGAAATCTACGACCGCGGATAACGACATGGCCGAGCAACCGATCCACACTCCCGCGCTGGCGCCTCCGCTCCTCGGTCTTCCTCTCGGGGAGGCCCGCCGGGTGGCGAAGAAGCGCGCCCAGGCCAAGGTCGAGTTCAAGCTGGTGGACAGCGAGGCGAAGGCGCTCACCGTCGTTCGCCAGTTTCCCGAGGCGGGCGACGAGCTGAACGACGCCCGCGTCATCAAGGTGGAGATCGCCACCCGCCCGGCCATCAACTACCTGCCGGGCATCTACCAGGACGCGGACGAGGAGAACGCCGACTTCCTCCAGCGCTTCCTGCTCATCAGCGCGCACCTGACCTCGGGCATCGAGGAGAACCTCGAGTTCGTCCACGAGCTGTTCGACCCGCGCATCACCAACGAGAAGTGGCTGCCGTGGCTGGCCTCGTGGCTGGCCATGCCGCTCCTGGAAGGCTGGGACGAGGAGAAGCGCCGCGAGATCATCCAGCGCACGCCCGAGCTCTACCGGCTGCGCGGGACCGCCGCCGGGCTCAAGCTCGCGCTCCGCCTCTTCGCCGACGTGAAGGCGGAGATCCACGAAGGCGAGTGGCCCTATCCGGGGCTCGTGATCGGCAAGTCGAGCACCATCGGCAAGGACACCATCCTCTCGCCGCCGGTCTTCATCAGCCAGTGCTTCACGGTGGAGCTGCCCGACAAGAAGACCGAGATCTCCCGCGAGCGGCTGCGCACGGTGCAGGCGCTGGTGGAGACGGAGAAGCCGGCGCACGCGCACTACGCCCTGGTCTTCGAAGAGACCGAAGAGACCTTCGAGGCGGTGCCGTTCCTGCACGTCGGCAAGACCGGGCGCATCGGCGTGGACGCGCGCATCGGAGGGCTCGGGGACCTTCCGGCCACTCAGGATGAAGAGCTGCAGAAGCTCGGACTGGGAAAGAAGTAAGCAAGGATTTTCCGGGGGCGCTTTACCCTTTTTCGCATTTGACAACACTGCCGCTTCAGTTGTTTCTGGAAGGGCAGCACGGTTTCGGAGGATGCAATGGCGGAGCAGGCCAACTTCAAGCGTATCAACTTCTTCGAAGGCTTCTTCACCACGGACGAGGACTGGAACGCGTCGGAGGCCTACCACCTCGAGAAGCGGCGCCTGCACAACCGCGTGCTGCACACGCCGGGCGTGGTGCCGGTCTCCGGCGGCGGACTGAAAGTTCAGGCCCGCGGCCGCGGCGATCTGTCGTTTGAAGTGGCCCCCGGTTTCGGCATCGACGGCCGCGGCAACGAGCTGGTGCTGCGCGACCCCGGCGTCAAGGTCATCGAGGCCGACAAGCTCAAGCTGCCGCAGACGGTGTACGTCGCCATCCGCTACTTCGAAGAGCCCACCGACTTCATCGCCTACAAGGAAAATCCGCGCTTCAAGGGCCACCGCCGCATCGAGGAGAAGGTCAAGATCGAGGTGATGGCGCGCGAGCCCGACGGCGTCGAGGCGCTGGAGCTCGGCCGGGTCCGCCTCGAAGAGGGCGTGCGCGAGATCCGCGACGCGCTCGACCCGCGTGTTCCCGGCCCCGGCGAGATCGACCTGCGCTACGTCCCGGTCGCCGGCTACGCGGGCAGCCACGCCTCGCCGCAGCTCCGCGTCGAAGTCGCCAACGGCCTCTCCGAGAAGGCTTCGCTCACCGCGCTGCTCTGCAAGATGGGCGTGGTCCCCGCCAACTACCTGCGCCACGCGGTGCTGGCGGCGGAGATGCTCAACAGCTCGAACAGCATCGGCCCCTTCAACCTCGCCGACGTGCTCCTCGGCATCGTCGAGCTCGAGCGCGAGATGACCGAGGCCATCGAGAAGGACTTCCCCAACCTGGCCGCGCGCAAGGGCTTCTCCGAGTACAAGAAGGCGCTTGAGGCGCTCACCAAGGTGGTCCGCGACCGCCCCCGCGACGCCGACGGCTGCATGGGCATCGCCCGCTTCCTGAACGCCTCGAACCAGGCGTTGACGCCGGTGGTCAAGGAGAAGCTCGCGCCCTCCGCCAAGAAGGACGTCAAGGGCGAGCAGACCAGCTGGAAGGACATCGTCGTCCGCAGCAAGGACTTCCCCGAGGAGCTCAACATCGACGGCTCGAACTTCGTCCGCGTCGATCACCTCCAGCTCGTCAACGACGAATCGGAGAAGGCGCACAAGTTCCGCATCGAGGGCCAGAAGGACATGTGGAAGAGCCGCCAGACCTTCACCTATCCCGACAAGGAGTCGGTCTCCGACTCGGGCGTCGCCTACATCGGCGGCGAGGCGAAGTGGAACGTGCTCAACCTCAAGGCCGGCAAGGACATCGTCCTCATCAAGCGGTTCGACGCCATCCTCGGCGAGCAGACCTGCGAGATCCTCGCCGACGGCAAGAAGGTCGGCACGTGGAAGATCACCGAGGCCGATCGCAAGCACCGCTGGCGCAACCACTACTTCCTCGTTCCCGGCACCTTCATCACCTCCGAGAACGCCGAGATCGTCTCGAAGGCCGTGAGCGCCGAGCGCGACATCAACATG
>JANXXR010000041.1 GCA_025350525.1 Deltaproteobacteria bacterium | reverse complement strand
CCGCGTCGCCTGCGTCCCCCGCGTCCCCCGCGTCGCCTGCAATCCCCGCGTCGGGGGTTACCAGCCGCTGCAGGCAGATGCCGTTGCCGCACGACTCGCCCGCCTTGCAGTCAGCGTCGCTGGAGCAGACGCCCTGCAGCGCGGGAGAGCAGGCGAAAAGGGAGAGCGCGCCGAGCGCGAGTACAACTCTTCCGGTGATTCCAGTCATCGCGGATCCGCCCGAGTTTTTTCTGCGAGAGAGCGAGTTTGATAGCAGGTGACTGAGGCAACGAACAAGGGGCTTGATGTCCGACTCGAGCGCTTGAATTCGAGCCACTTACAGTGGCCCGCATTAACCCGCACGAAACGACAACGTCCGTCCGTCGCGGAGTCGCGTCCGTCGAGCAGGTCGCGGGCGGGCGCGAAGACGAGGAGCAGGCGACGAGGGTTAATGATGCGAAAGCGGAAAATGGTCTCCGAGCTACTCTTCTGATGGGCAGAGCCGCTCCGTACTCATGCTCGAGGCAGCAGACGGATAACAGGATCAGAGGGCTTGAAACAAGTAGCCTTACCCCCAAACCTTGGAGGCCTGGAATCAAGCCTTCCATTGAGGGGAGAAGCGCCGCTCTCCCGCCTACTGACAGGTGTACCCGGGGTTGCTGGCGTTTCCGGAGTTGCAGTTGTCAAATCCGGTTTTGGGCCAGTCGCCTGCGGCGGTCGCCGCTGGCGTGGTGTCGGTGATCAGTGCGTACACCTTGCCATTCGAGTCGCCGAAATACAGGGTGCCATCGGTGCCCATGGCGGCCTCGGTGGCGATGCTCGACAGGGTCGTGACTGGCGTCGTCGTCGCGGAGCCGACGTAGGTCCATTTGGGCGACTGGGCGTTGTCGATGGCGACGATCTCACTACTGCGGCTGTCCGAGAAATAAAGGCTTCCGTCGGCGCCGACAGTCGGAGGCGTGACTTGAGTAAGTCCGCCGCTCGTCGGGTACGCCCAGCTCTTTGTTCCGCTTGCCTTCGAGTAGGCGTAGAGACCGTTCGATGTGCCGAACACGAGCCCGCCGCTCAGTGTCGGCTGGGTGAAGATATTGCTCGAGAGCGAGGGAGAGCTAACCCATTTAGCTGATCCATTGGTGCCGTAGCGGTAGAAGAAGCCACTCTTGTTGTTCCCAAAGAAAAGCTCGTCCGGCGCCGCGATCGCCGCGCCCACAGTGTTGGTTGTTGGATTGAATCCGAGATTTGTCGTCACCGGAGTGCCGAAGTTCCCTCCGCTGAAGGTCACACTGCCGATGCCAAGATCGTTATTCACGGTCGCGCTGTTATCGTAGCCGAAGAAGATGGTGGTCCCGTTGACTGATGGAGGTCCAACAACCGGCGACGTCCCGATGCTGCCACCCTTGGCCAAACATCCCCCGCCACTCGCCCCCATCCCAAGGTTCGAAACGGCCGCGATTGCATTGTTATCTCCCACTATCACCACTCGAGACGCACTACCTCCCGAGAGCATCGCGGGCGAACCGATCGTCGGCCCCATACCAATCGGTGTCGTGCAGTACTGATCGACCCCGGCGCCGGTCACGTGCAGTGCGTACGTCAAGTTCGAACTATTGACGTACAGGACTGGCGTGGGTCGGGTAGGGAGCGAAGAGGCGGTTGGATCATACGCCATGTTTGATGTGACGCTGCCAATCACGGTCGAGAGGGAATGACCCGTGCTCCAGAGTTTCGCACCCGGCAGGGTGGCGGCAGTCGTTCCAGCGGTGCTGATCGACACGATTGGATCACCCACGATATTGTGGCCCCCGATAATGAGTTGGGGCACCGGAAGCGAGGTCAGGATTGGGCTGCCGGCGAGGGTGTCCAGCCCAGGAACAGCGACCGTGCGGACCCACTTGGCGCGGGTGATGGCGACTCCGGAGCTGCCGGAGTTGGAGTTGTTGACCAGGTCGCTGCCGGTTTCGTTGACGGTGATCGTGCCGATACCGTGAGTGTCCGTAGTGACCGCGCCATTGAGGGCCACTGACTGCGTGAACGAGGCTGTATTGCAGCCAGTGACGGCGCCCGCGACGGTGCAGGTTCCGTTGGCGGCGCTGACGCCCACGCCGTTGTCCGTGACCGTGTAGGAAACAGTTCCCGCTTCATTGCGCCAGAAATGCGATCCGTCGTGGCCGCAATAGACGGTGGCGTCGGCAGAGCAGCCGGTGCCCGCGGCGGGATAAGTGGCACTGACTGTAATAATAGGCTTGGCTCCGTCGAGACCGAAGACGCCAGCCGATGCGGTCTGCTGCGCATGCGAGAGATTGTCCTGCGCGACGATCTTGAAGCTGACGGTTCCTTCGGCTGTCGCCCCGAGAAGAGAGCGGGAAACATGGAAGGTATAAGTCGAGCCGCTGACGGTCGGGGAGCCGTCGTCGACCCGGGCGCTCGCTCCGTTTTGCAGCTGGATACTCGAAACCTTGAGGCCGCTACCGGCGTCGGCGATCACCGCGGAGATATCGAGTTTGGCGGCGGCATCATAAGCAAACCACTTGTTGCCATCCTGGCCGAGAGTGCCACCGACGATGGTTGGTGCGCTGACTGAGGGACCCAGATCATCGATGAGCAAGCTGGGATTTCCCGCCGGAGCGAAGTTCGCGACGGTGTTGCCCGCGTTGTCCCTGGCGGTGATGGTGAATGCAATCGGGTCCTCATGCAGTGCCGTCTGCACGTTGGAGGAGACGCTGAATGTGCAGGTACCGGCGGCGCAGGACGTGCTGTCGGCGAGCTTCACGCCCGCGGTGTTGAAGAGGCTGGCCGAGGCCACGCCGGAACCCGCCGCACCGTCATCGACAGGCACGGTCACTGCAATCGGAGACCCGTTGCGGGCGACATACGTGGCCGGCACGGTCGCGGCGCCGACCGTGGGCGGCTTGCGGTCGACTTTGACGGTCTGAGCCGCGGAGGTGGCGGCGTTGGCGACGTTGTCCTTGGCGATGAATGTGAACGTGACCGGTCCCTGCTGCTGGTCGGCCTGCAGTGAAGAGCCGAGCAGCGCGAAGGTTCGCGTGGCGCCCGGGGTGCCGGCGGCGCCGATCTTCGTCGTCCCGTCGGCGAGCAGGATAGCCACGCTGTTGCTATCGAGGCCCGAGCCGCCGGCGGGGTCGGACACATCGACCGAGACGGGGATGCTGGCGTCGCCGCCGTAGAAGGTCGCTGAATCAACGACGGCGTTATTGAAGACCGGAGGGACGTTGTCGATGGAGATGCCGCCGCCGTCGAACGACCCGGCATTGCCGACCTTATCATTGGCGACCACGATATATCCGACGGTGGCCTGGTTATTGGCGGCGACGCCCACATCTCCGACAGGGACGGCGAAGGAATAAGTCCCCTGGCCATTCGCGGTGGAGGGCGCCGTAGCCGGCGAATATGCATGGCCGGGCAGCTGCAGCTTCACCGAGGTCTTGTTGACCCCGGCGGCGCCGATATCGTTGATCTGCACCGTCACGACCGCGCTGGGCGCAGGAGTCGTGGCGGTGCTGCTGTAGAACGGATGGTCGGTCGTCGGCGCATTGATGACCGGGGCGTCTTCATCGACGGTGACGTCGACAGGTGCGGAGTCAATGCTCTTGTCGGTCCCATTGACCGTGTAATAGGTGGTCGCGAAGACTTTCGCGGGGCCGGTGACGACCTTTCCCGCGAGCTGCAGCGTGCCCGTATAATCGCCCGCGCTCCCGGTCGGCACGTCCAGAGTGGATTTCACTGCCCCGCCCTGCTCGACGCGGAAGCCGACGTGCGTGGGCCCCGTACCGGGCGCGCCCGCGGTGGCCTCGACAGTGACCTGCGCGCTGCCGATGATTGCGCTCGCGGCGGGTTTCAGCAGCAGGGCAGTGCCAGTCGTCAAGTCAATACACTTCGGCGGCGCTTGGTTCTTGTCGCAGAAGTGATCTCCATCGCATGCAGGGAGGCAATCAGCCGCGATACACTGCCCAGCCGAACACTGCTGACCCGCGGTGCAAATGCTTGCGTTCGTTGTGCAGGTCGCGGTCGGCTTCGAAGACGAACAGGCGCAGATCGCAGCGGTCGCGACTGAGAAAAGAGTCTGCTTTAGAGTTCCTCTCACGTCGCGCCCGCTCATTGGCAGGTGTAGCCTGGGTTGTTGGCGTTTCCAGAGTTGCAATTGTCGTAGCCGGTCTTGGGCCAGTCTCCCGCGGTGGCGACAGCAGGGGTGGTGTCGGTAATCAAGGCGTAGACCTTGCCGTTTGAGTCGCCAAAATAAAGCGTGCCGTCGGCGCCCAGCGTGGCTTCGGTCGCAATGCTCGATAGCGTCGTGACCGGACTGGTAGTTGCGGCACCGGCATAGGTCCACTTAAGTGCCTGGGCGCTGTCGATGGCGACGATTTCCTTCCTGCTTGAGTCTGAGAAGTAGAGGCTGCCGTCCGCCCCCACCGTCGGGGGGGTGACCTGGGTCAATGCGCCGGCGGCGGGGTATTGCCAGCTCTTTGTGCCGTCGGACTTCTTATAGGCGTAGAGCGCGCTTGAGCTAGCGAACACGAGGCCGGAACTCAGGGTCGGCGAGGCAAAGATATTGTCCGCGAGAGCGGGAGCGCTCAGCCACTTCTGCGCGGTATTCGTGCCATAGCGATAGAGTAATCCGTTCTTGTTGTTGCCGAAGAACAGGTCGTCAGGCACAGCGATAGCGGCGGCGGCCGTGTTGGTCGTGGGCGCGAAGGAGAGATTGGTGGTCGTGGGCGTGCCGAAGTTGCCTCCGGAGAACGTCACGCTGCCGATACCGCGGTCGTTGTTCACGTTCGCGCTGTTGTCATAGCCAAAGTAGATGTTCGTCCCATTGGCGCTGGGCGGGCCCACAACGGGGGTGGTACCTGAAGTGGTGATATTCGCTAATCCATCGACCGAGCACCCTCCCCCTCCGGCATTCAATACCGTCGATACCGCATCGATGCGCCCACCACCGGCTATGATGACTTTTGCGGTAGCTCCTGCACCGACGAGGACCGGCGCACCGACGATATTATTGAGCGGCGTGAGGCAGTACTTGTCGACTGCGGAAGCGGTTACATGAAGTGCGTAAAGCAAGGATCCGCTATTCACGTAAAGGACAGGCGTAGGATGAGTGACATCGGTGGATGCGGTTGGATCATAGGCCATGTTCGCGGTAACGCTGGTAATCGGTGTCGACAGCGAGCTGCCGGTGCTCCAGAGCTTTGCGCCCGGCAGTGTGGCTGCGGTGGTGCCTCCGGTGCTGATCGATGCGATTGGATCACCAACGTTATTGAAGCCTCCGATAATGAGTTGGGGCACCGGAACCAAGGTCACCACAGGGCTGCCCGCGAGTTGGGCCAGCCCAGGAACAGCGACCGTGCGGACCCACTTGGCGCGGGTGATGGCGACTCCGGAGCTGCCGGAGTTGGAGTTGTTGACCAGGTCGCTGCCGGTTT
>JANXXR010000656.1 GCA_025350525.1 Deltaproteobacteria bacterium | reverse complement strand
AGGCCGCCGGCATCGCCGCGCTCGACGAGGGCGGAACGCCTTCGCATCCGCTGCTCCCGCCGCCCGAGCGGCCCTGGTACAGGCGCTGGGAGATCGTCGGGCCCATCTTGGGCGCGCTGGTGATCGGGGGCGTCGTGGGCGCGGTGGTGGCGCAGCCCAGGCCGCAGCCCGGGCCCGGCACGCTGGGGAGGGTGGACCTGCCGTGAGGGTTCAAGGCCGACTGGCCGCCGCGGCCGCGCTCGTCCTCTCCTGCGCCGCCGGCTGCGCGCAGCAGGACGCGGCGCTCCTGGTCACGCTGACCGGCCAATACCGGATCCCTGCCGACGGCGACCGGCTGGTCATCGACGTCTTCGACGGCACGCAGGAGATCAAGCGCGCCAGCTGGTGCGCAACCGCGGCGCCGGGCTGCGACGCGCTGCCGGCCATGCCGTCGCTCTCGGCGAGCGCGACGCTGGTGCAGAACGGCGCCGGACATCCGTTGGTCAAGATCAATGCGGTGCTCTACCTCGGCGCCGCGGCGGTGGTGGGAAAAGGAGCGGCCACCGCCGACTTCCGGGGCGGCAAGACCAGCGACGTCGCGATCGTGCTGACGCCCTGAAGCGGTTGCGCCGACCTGGCCCGACGGCTTGGGATCTAGCCCGGCGGCCAGGACAGCTGCCGTCCGCCCAGCACGTGCAGGTGGATGTGAAAGACCAGCTGGTTGGCGTCCCGGCCGGTGTTGATGACCGCGCGCCAGCCGCTCTGAACGAGGCCCTTCTCCCGCGCCACCCGGGCCGCCAGCTCGAAGACCGGGGCCATGACTGCCCAGTCGTTGACGTCGTTGAGGGTGGCGATGTGCTGCTTGGGGATCACCAGCGCGTGCACGGGCGCCGCGGGGTTGATGTCCGCGAAGGCCAGCGCGTGATCGCTCTCGGCGATCTTCGCCGCCGGGATCTTGCCTTCGACGATCTTGCAGAAGATGCAGTCGGCCATCTCGGGCCTCCTCAGAACAGTTTCTTCGAGTCGAGCAGCAATGTCACTGGTCCTTCGTTGACGATGCGCACCTGCATGGTGGCGCGAAAGACGCCCTCGCCCACCTGCACGCCGCGGGCGCGCACGCAGGCGCAGAACTTCGCGTAGAGAGGCTGGGCCAGCTCGGGGCGAGCGGCGTCGATGAAGCCCGGCCGCGTGCCCTTGCGCGCGTCGCCGAAGAGGGTGAACTGCGAGATGGCGAGCACGGAGCCCTGCACGTCGAGGACGGAGCGGTTCATCCTCCCGGCGTCGTCCTCGAAGATGCGCAGCTCGACGACCTTGTCGGCCAGCCACTGCGCATCGGCTTCGGAGTCGCCCGTGCCGACCCCGACCAGCACGCAGAGTCCGTGCTGCACCGAGCCGGTCACCACGCCATCGACCGTGACGCTCGCCTCGGAGACGCGCTGCACGACGGCCCGCATCGACGCCTCATATCATTGCTGCAGCCCTAGCCCGACGGCCGGGGCGTCTCCGAGCCCTGGCCGCTGGACAGGAGCCGCCTCCGGCTTTCTCCTTCGTCGCGTTGGCGAATACGCCAACGCGCTCCTAGTGCCTGGGGGCCGCCTTCGCGTCCAGCGTCTCCAGCAGCGTCGCCATGTCGTCGGCGTGCTCCTCTTCCTGCTCGAGGATCTCTTCCATCAGGCGGCGCGAGGTGGGGTCGTTATCGCCGAAGAAGCGGATCATCTCCAGGTACGAGTCGATGGCGATGCGCTCGGCGATGAGGTCTTCCTTGATCATGTCCACCAGCGTGTTGCCCTCGGCGTACTGCGCGTGGCTGCGGGTGAGCAGGCCCTGCGGGTTGAAGTCGGGCGAGCCGCCCAGCTGGCGGATGCGCTCGGCGATCCAATCGGCGTGCTGTTGCTCCTCCACGGCGTGCTCCATGAACTCGTCGGCCACCGACTGGGAGTTGATGCCGGAGGCCATGTAGTGGTGGCGGCGGTAGCGCAGCACGCAGACGATCTCGGTGGCCAGCGCCTCGTTCAGCAGCTTGACCGCGACCTCGAGGTTGCCGCGGTAGCTGGCGGTGACCGCGCCCTTCTCGACGTGCTCGCGGGCGCGCCGCTGGATTTCCTTCATGTCGCTGACGAACGGCTGCTGCTGCGATTTCGGATCGTTCATGTTCCACTCCCAGGCGGAATTGTGCCCTTGTTAAAGTCTGGACGAAGCGCTGCAGGCGCAAGAGGCGGCCGATCGTGCGCCGCAGCGGCGAGGGCTCGCTTGCGCGCGTGTCCGGCGAGCCCAGGTTGCGTCTGCCGCTCAGTCGTGACAGTTGAGGCGCCTCGCATGGCCCTCACTCCGGCGTTCCTCCAGCTCGCGCGCAAGATGATCGCCGCCGACACCGTCTCGGCCAACGGCACGCTGGGCGCCGCGGCGGTGCTGCAGCCGCTCTGGGAGCACGCCGGCCTCGAGGTGCGCCGCCAAGTGGTGGACGAGATCCACGTCAACCTCCTCGCCGGTCCAGGTGGAGTTACCAGCGGCAAGGGCGGCGTGCTGCTGGTCACCCACCTGGACACGGTGCCGGCGGGCCCGGGCTGGCAGACCGACCCGTGGACGCTCACCGAGAAGGACGGCTTCTTCTTCGGCCTCGGGGTCGCCGACGTGAAGCTCGACGCGCTCTGCAAGGCCGAGGCGGCGCGCCGGATGCAGGGCCGCGAATGCAAGCGGCCCTTCTGGCTGCTCGGGACCTTCGGCGAAGAGGTGGGCCTGAGAGGCGCGCGGCACTTTGCGCAGAGCGATCTCTTCCGCGAGGTCGCGCCCTCGCAGGTCCTCTGCGGCGAGCCCAGCGAGCTGAAGATCATCCACGCGCACAAGGGCTACGTGGTGGTGCGCTGCACCGTGCGGGATCTCAAGGCCCGGTTGGTCTCGAGCGCCGGGCCTGGCGTCGAGGAGGTGCAGTTCAAGGGCCTCGCCGCGCACAGTTCGACGCCGCACCTGGGCGTCAACGCCATCGCCAAGGCGCTGCGCTGGGCCAGGTCGTCGGGCACGCCGGTCATCGGCGCCCGCGGCGGCACCTCCAGCAACGTGGTCCCGGCCAGCTGCACGCTGCTCGTCCCCACGCCGCGCGACAAGGGCGAGCCCGCGCCCGACGAGGTGAAGTTCTTCCCGGCGCGGCCGCCCGCCCCCAACCTCTGGAGGGCGCTGGCGACGGCGAGCGCTCTCGAGGACCTCTGGCAGGAGACGCTGCCCAAAGGGTCGGACCCGCGCTTCGATCCACCCGGCGCCGTCGGCGGGCTCAATGTCCTCGTCAGCGCCGATGCGCCCGAGGCCGCGCCCGACGCGGTCTACGGCGCGGGCGAGATCGCGCTGCAGCTCGACGCGCGATTGCTCCCCAATCAAGATCCCGACGCGCTGATCGCGGCCTTTACCGGCCGGGCGCAGGAGTGGGTTGCGCAGCTGGGCCGCGGCGAGCTGACGCTGCAGATCGAGGTCACCCGCAACGCCTCCGGGATGGCGCTGGCCGACGACGCGCCGCTGGTCCGGGCGGCGGCGGCGGCGCTGGCGAAGCACGGCCTCGACGGAACGCCGCGCGCCAAGCCCACCAGCACCGAGGCCGGCGTCTTCGCGCGGGCGGGCTGCGAGGCCATCGTCTTCGGGCCGGGGCGCTCGACCGGAAACGCGCACACCGCCAACGAGCGCATCGAGATGGCGCAACTGGAACAGGCGTGCGATCTGTACGAGACCCTCCTCGTGGAGCTGTGCTCGTGTACCTGATCCGCGACGTGCAGAAGAGCGACCTGCCCGGCCTGAAGAAGCTGGCGCACGAGCTGGACACGGTCAACCTGCCCAACGACGAGAAGCAGCTCGCCGCCATCATCGACAAGTCGTCGCGGTCGTTCGACGGGCGCATCCGCGATCCTTTCCAGCGCGAGTACCTCTTCGTCATGGTCGAGACGCGCAGCGGAAAGGTGGTCGGGTCGTCCTTGATCATCGCGCAGCACGGCACCCGCGACGCCCCCCACATCTTCTTCGACGTCTACGAGAAGGAGCACTACTCGCACTCGGTGGACAAGCACTTCCGCCACCGCGTGCTCTCCATCGGCTACAACTTCGACGGGCCCACCGAGATCGGCGGCCTCGTCGTCGACCCGGCCTTCCGCGGGCAGGGCAAGCCCGGCAAGCAGCTCAGCTACGTGCGCTTCCTCTACATCGCCATGCACCGGGCGCGCTTCCGCGACCGCATCCTCGTCGAGCTGTTGCCGCGGCTGGAGGAGGACGGCCGCAGTCCCCTGTGGGAGGCGCTGGGGCGCAAGTTCACCGGGCTCAGCTACCAGGAGGCGGACCGGCTCTCGCGCGAGAACAAGGAGTTCATCCAGCAGCTGTTTCCGCCCGGCGAGATCTACGCCACCATCTTCTCGCAAAAGATCCAGGACGCCATCGGCGAGGTGGGGCCCGAGACGGCCGGCGCCAAGAACATGCTGACGCAGATCGGCTTCCGCTACGACGAGCGCATCGACCCCTTCGACGGCGGGCCGCACTTCTCGGCGCCCACCGAGCTGATCGAGCCCATCCGCCGCTTCCGCCGCGCCAAGCTCTCGGCGACGCGGCTCCCCGAGACGGCGGGCGGCGCCGGCGACGTCGAGGATCGGCTGGTCACGCTGGAGCGGACGCAGGGGCGCAACCGGTTCCGCGCGGTGCGGGCGCAGTGCATCTTCCGCGACGCCACCGTGCAGCTTCCGGAAGAGGCGGTGCTGGCGCTGGAGGCCGACGACGGAGAGCGCCTGCACACCATCCCGCTGGAGTAGTCCTTGGTGCAGTCCGGGTCCCGGGCGAAATGCAAAAAAGCAAAGCTCACCGCGGAGGCACGGAGGGCACGGAGGGGTTGGGTGGGGTT
>JANXXR010000726.1 GCA_025350525.1 Deltaproteobacteria bacterium | reverse complement strand
CAACAGCAAGATCGTCAACGAGCGCTCGTACATGCAGGCGGCCAACACCACCGTGGTCACCTTCGAGATGTGCGGCAACGACTTCCTGCAGGCGCGCTCGGCCTTCGCCAAGCAGACCGGCACCTGCGACTACAGGGGCCTCGACAGCGCGCTCGCGACCTGCACGACCTATCAGGAGAAGGCGATGCAGTTCATCAACGCCAACGCAGCCGCGGGCGTGAAGGCGAAGATCATCGCCAACCTCTTCTATCCTGGCTACAACGCCGACAACGTCAACTCGGGCTGCAACGATGCCGGCACCGGCAAGCCGGTCAACAAGCAGCAGAAGTTTCTCCCTTACATCGCCCATTCGAACTGGCGCGCCTGCACCTTCGCGGCGAAGTATGGGTTCCGCTGCGCCGACTCCTTCGCGCAATACATGGGCGCGGACTACGACTCCAACGGCGACGGCCTGGTCGATTCGGTCGGGCTCAAGTGGAGCGCGGGGGAGCCCGAGGATGCCTACGTGACCCGTATCGTGACGACGCTGCGCGCGACCATCCGCGACTCGAACACGCACTTCGTCAACGCCAGCACGAGCTACGACTACCTGCAGTCCGACGACACGCACCCGACCTATACCGGCGGGACCATCTATGTCGGCTTCTTCGGCGGCACCGGCTCGGGCTCCGGCGGCTCTGACTACACCGACGCGCAGCGGGCCGGCGGCAAGAACCCGGTTTGGAATCAGCTCGGCCACGAGCGGCTGGGCTGGGCGCTGTCGGAGTACTCGCCGGCCGCGCCGTAAACGGTCACGCGCCGCAAGCGGTCAAAGGAGGCGGAGGGCGAGGACCGCAGCGATTCCCGCATACCAGGCGATCGCGGCGATCGCCTCCGCCCCCCTCCGCGCCGACGGCCGCAGCAGCGAGGCCACCTCGACCAACACCCGCAGCACCGCCGCGCAGACGAACAGGGTGCAGAACGAGTACAGCGCGACGCCTGTGAGAGTCCTCAGCCAGCGGCGCGGGCCGAGCAGATGCCATTCGCCGAAGAGCCCTCCGTAGGCGATGAGCTCGTGCAGGCGGAAGAGGATGAAGGTCACGGCCGCGGGCGCGAGGCACAGGCGCAGTGCCCAGTGGCGCCAGACCGGAGTCGGCGTGCAGGGCGCGAGGCCATAAGCACAGCCGTCGACGTCGAAGCCCGGCTCGGGCAGGGGCAGCCGCCACGGCCGGCGCGACGAGAGGGAAACCTCGATCCGCCCGCCCTCGGCGTGGAGCACGGCCCGGTCGCCGTCGACCTCGAGCTTGCCTCGCGAGAGCAGCCGCGCGAGCAGCACGGCGAGGATCGGAAGCGCGGTGCCGAAGAACATCCGGCGCACCAGATACGGGAGCGGAAGGCGCTCCGCCTCGCCCGACGCGAAGACATCGGCGAAGAGCCGCAGCGCAAGCTCGAGCAGAGTCGCGAGCGCAAGGGCCTGCGCGACGCCTGCGGCGAGGCGTACCGGCCGGCGAAAAGCATGAACCCGAATGGTCCGCACGAAGCGCTACACTACACGGCGATGGGGACCGGACGCGGCGAAGTGCAGGACGGCCGGCGCTGGCTTTTGGCGCGCGCGGCGATGGCAGGGGGACTCCTGCTCCTCGTCGCCGTGGCTGGCTGGGCGCTGCTGCGGCCCGAGGCGCCCGCGACCGCGCCGGTGGCAGCGGACCCCGCCCCTGCCCCGGCGCTCCGGGAGGCGCCCCCGCCCCCGCCGCCACCCGCCGCCCGCGTGCCAGCCGATCAACCCCGGGCGGCGGCCGGGCGACCGTCGGCCCAGGAGTCGCCCGACATGCCAAAGGAGCTCCGCATCGAGGACCTGGGCGCAGGCGACGGCACGGGCATCCACGCCTTCCCCAAGCCGGGGACCAAGGCCGTGAAGGTCGGGCTGATCGTGCCCGAAGGGTTCGAGCTACCGCCCGGCTACGTTCGTCATTACCAGACCGCCGACGACGGCACGCAACTCCCGCCCATCCTTGTCTTCCACCCCGACTACCAGCCCGTCGACGCGCGCGGCAATCCCATCGAGCTGCCGTGGGACCGCGTCGTGCCGCCGGAGCTCGCGCCCCGAGGGATGCCGCAGGTGTGGCTCGATCCACCGCCGCCCCCGGGCTCGCCGAAGTGAGCTGGGCGCTCGGCGGCGCGCTCGCGAGCGCCGCTCTCTTCGGTGTCGCGGCTCGGTTGCAAGCGCCTTCGCAGGTCGCTGCGCTGCTGGCGCTCGCGCCTTGGATGATCGCGTCCGAGCGCGCCGGCACCCGCGCCGCGCTCGCGTCGGCGGCGCTGCTCGCGAGCGCGATGTCCGCGGCCTGCTTCTACTGGCTGCCCCCGGCGCTCGCGGGCTACACCGGCGTCTCCCTGCCGGTGGCTTGGGCGGCGATGCTGATGCTGGCGCCGCTCGTGCTCGAGCCTCAGTTCCTCCTCGCCACCGCGGCGCGTCTCGGCGCCCCGCGGTTCAAGCCGGCCGTGTTCATCGCGGCCTACCTCGCCGCCGACTGGGCGGCGCCCAAGCTGCTCGGCGACACCCTGGGCCTCGGCCTTCACCCCGACCCCTGGCTGCGCCAGTTCGCGGAGTTGGGCGGCGTCCTTCTCCTCACCCTCCTCTGCCTCTGCGCAAGTTCGGTGCGGAGCGGAAGACAGGCTATCGCCGCCCTGCTCCTGCTCGCCGGCGCCTGGGGCTTCGGGGCGCTGCGGCTGCGGGCGGTGGAAGAAGCCACCCAACGCGCGCCGGTGCTGGCGGTGGGCGTCGTGCAGGCCGCCATCCCCAGCTACGACAAGCTCGCCGCGGAGCACGGCACCTACCAGGCCGTTCGCCAGATCCTCGATGCGCACTTCGCACTCTCGGCGAAGCTGTCGGGCCGCGTCGATCTGCTGGTCTGGCCGGAGACGGTCTACCCGACCACATTCGGCGCGCCCAAGAGCGAGGCCGGCGCGGAGCTCGACGCCGAGATCGCGTCCCGCGCCGGCGCGGTGCCGCTCGTCTTCGGCGCCTTCGAGCATTCGGACGCGGGGGAGCACAACGCCGCCTTCGTGCTCGATCGAGGCGGGTTTCAGACCTACCGCAAGAGCGCGCTGTTTCCGCTCACCGAGCACGTGCCGGCGTGGCTGGAGCCGCTGCGCCTGCCCTGGATGGGGCACTGGCAGCCGGGGGACGGCCCCAGGATTCTCGAGGCTCACGCAGGCTCCGCCCTGGTGCACCTCGCGCCGCTCATCTGCTACGAAGCGGTCCGACCGGGGGCGATCGCCGCGGGCGCGGATCTCATCGTCACGCTCTCCAACGACGGCTGGTTTCCCGCAGGCGCAGGCCCGCGGCTGCACCTGGTCGCCGCGGCCTTCCGGAGCGTCGAGACCCGGCTGCCGCAGGTGCGCGCGACCAACTCAGGCATCTCGGCCCTCATCCTCCCTTCGGGGGAGATCGTCGGCGCCCTGCCCTTCGGCGCTGCCGCCGCTGCCCGTTACGAGGTCCCACGCCTCGCGCCCTTCGCCAGCCCGTGGAGGATGCGCTGGGTGGGCCCCGCCGCGCTGGCGCTCTGCGGACTCCTCCTGGCAGCCGGAGCCCTGCTTGCCCGGGTGCGCGCCAGCGGGGAGCGGCGGGCATGACGGTTTCCCTGGAAGAGCGCATCAGGCAGATCGAGGATCACTACCAGCGGCTGCTGCCATATCCCGCGCTCACGGTCGGCGAGGCGAAGACCCAGGCGGGTCGCGCCGGCGACAGCGAGTTCACCTACGGCGAGACGCCGCCCGCGTCGCTGATGGAAATGCTCAGGGCGGCGGGCCTCTCCGCCGACGACGTGTTCTACGACCTCGGCTGCGGCCTCGCCCAGACGGTGCTGGTCGCCTCGCTGGTCTGCAAGCAGGCTCACGGCATCGAGTACCTCGAGCCGCTCGCCCGCATCGCCGGGGAAGCCGCGCGCGCCCTCGGGATCGACAACGTCCGGATCCACAACACAGACTATCGCGACGCCGACCTCCGCGACGGCACGCTCTTCTACTGCTACGCCACCTGCACCACCGAGCCGACGCGGGCGCTGATCTGCGCGCGGCTGCTCGCCACCGCGCCGGGCACGCGGATCGTCACTGTGACGCACCCGCTCGACCACCCCGAGATTGAGCGGCGCGAGCCGGTCGAGCTGTGGTGGGGGGGCGGCCGGCACAACGTCTACCTGCACGTGCGCAGGTGATCCGCCGGCACTGCGGCTGGCGGCCAGGCGCGGCGCCACAGCTCGGCAGCACCTCGAAGACGATGAGCACGACCCAGCTCCCGGGCGGCGCGCCGTCTCCCATGTCGCGTCCTCGCCTCTCTCCAGCCCAATATGGAATGCCTCGTCGAGCATAAGCGGGAATCCAAGGCGTCGGATCGCACAGGCGCGCGTTGTAATTATAGAGTCCGATTTCAGAATCCCACTCTTGACCAGTGAACCTATCTCTCGACCCGGCGGACGCATGGCGCCGCATGCGGATGCCGTGATGTGATAGGCCGGAGTGTATGGACGCCATTCCGATCCCCGAAGCAATGAAGCCGTACATGCCCCTCGCCACGAGCATCCTCATCGCCATCGCGATCTTCGTCGTCGGATGGATCGTGAGCAAGTGGGCGTATCGCTTGACCCGGAGCACGTTCAGTCATCGCAAGCTCGATCAAGCGCTCGCCGGGTTCGTGGCCTCGATGGTGCAGTACGCGCTGCTCGCGGTTGCCGTCATCACCGCGCTCGGGGCCGTCGGGTTGCAAACGACGAGCCTCGTCGCCGTCTTCGCGTCCGCCGGGTTGGCGATCGGCCTCGCGCTGCAAGGGAGCCTCGGGAACTTCGCAAGCGGCGTCATGATTCTCTTGTTTCGCCCCTTCAACATCGGGGACAAGGTCACCGCGGCGACGCACACGGGCGTGGTCTCGGACATCGGGCTCTTCGCGACGACGCTCGTCACCGGCGACAACGAGACCATCATCATCGCGAACGGCGCCGTGACGGGCGCGAGCATCATCAACTTCACGAGGCTCGGAACGCTGCGGGGCCAGGTGCAGGTCGTCCTCGCCTTCGGTACCGACGCGCGCCAGGCGGTGGCGCTCCTCGAAAAGGCGGCGACGCGCGCGAAGCTCGTGCTCGCGACGCCGGCGGTCGCCGTGGCCTTGACGGGGCTCGGCCCCCGCGGCCTCGAGTTCACCGTCATGCCGTGGGCCAACGCGGGGGATTACCTCGGCATGCTCAACAACGTGCGCCACGCCATCGTCGAAGATCCTTAGGGACGCCGCCCCATCTGGAGAGTCGACCCGATCCGCGGAAGTTGATACGTTGCATGGTGTGCACTGAGCGGAGGTCCCGTGAACATCCCCCGCATCGCGCTCGCGGCGCTGGCCGGGTTCGTCGCCTATTTCGCCATCGGCGGGATGCTCTTCGGTCTGATGCCGCCAATGAAGCGCCAGTTCGCCAGGTACCCCGCCGTCTATCGTAGCCAGGACTCGATCAAGGCTCTGATGCCGGCGGGGATGGCGTTTATGTTCGTCTCAATCCTCGCGCTCGCCATCCTCTACGCGATGCTTTTCCGCGGCGGGTCGGGCCTGGCCGAGGGAGCGAGGTTCGGCGCCCTCGTCGGGGTCTTCGCCATCGGCTCGTTCGTCGTGCACAACTACGTCAACCTCAACATCGGCCTGCGGCTGACGGTGTTCCAGGGGCTGGCGTACTTTTTCGAGTGGGTGGTGGTCGGCGTCGTCATCGGCCTCATCTATCGCCCCGCGAGCTAGCGCGCCGCGGCGCTCCAGTTCTCGCGCGGTCCAGCGACGGAAAGGGAGAGCCGTGTGAACGGAACGCGTGCGGCGCGCAAGCTAAGATCGCTGCTGCTGTTCGCTGCTTTCGCAGCCTCGGCGCACACCCTCCGGGTCGAAAAGTTCACCTGCCCGAACGACGGTACGCAATTCGAGGCGACGATGGACGCCTCCGGCACCTCCTGGGGGCGCCGGCTCGACCTGAAGCCGGAAGGGGCGATCGCGGCCCCCTCGCGCGTCCCGGTCTGCCCCGTGTGCCACCTGCCTTTGATCAATGGCCTCCGCAAGGAGGAGGTAGAGAAGCTTCGGCCGTTGCTCGCGAGCGCCGAGTATCAGCAAGACGCGAAAGACCACCCCTCGTACTTCCTCGTCGCTGCGGTGCTCGAGAGCCTCGGGAAGCCCCCGGCCACAGTCGGATACGCGTACCTGCAGGCATCTTGGCAGTGCGATGGGAAGCCCGAGCTTTACCGCGAGGCTCTCGAGCGCACGCTCCCGCGCATCGAACAATCGAACAAGCCGGATTTTCGCTTCCTCCGCGGCGAACTCTTGCGCCAACTCGAGCGTTTCGATGAAGCGACGCAGCATTTCCGCTCGCTCATGGCCGACCCGAGCTTCGCGCAACCTCCCTGGCCCTCGCTGATCGCGCGGGAGTTGAAACTGCTCGCGGCGAAGGATCGGATGCCGCACCAAGCGCAACCGACGCGGGGCCAACAGCCCTTTAGCTTCGCCCACAATCCGATCGCGCATGTGACACCCGGAGCGGCGATCTTCCCCGAGCGAACGCCGCTCTTGCCGGGACTGGATGGCCTCGCGTTTCCCCATGAGCTGGATGGAAAGCTAGGTGCGCGGGCTGGCCGCGCTCTTTAGGATATGAACTACCGGGCACCCGCCCGGCGGCGAGGTGCCCCATGTCCCGAGTCTTGATCTGCGCGCTCTTCATCCTGGCAGCGTGCGCAAGCGTTCCCAAGCGTCCCGCTCTCAGTCTGGCCAATTGCACCGACGTCGGAACCATCGCCTATGATCCGAAGAGCGAGCCTCTGACGGAAACCCAGACGCCCGGGCCTTCGCAGGTGATCTGGGTCCACCCGCCGGAGGTGATGCGCGGGCACTTCACAGAGGTGAATGGCCGCGTCTACCGCTGCCCGGCGACGGGCTAGGTACGGTGGGCGGTAACCTCGAGGCGAGCCGAGATTTGAGCATATAGAAGCCTCGTCGAAGGGAGTGCCCAATGCCCGCCGATGCACCTCCGAATCCCGCAGATCTGGGCCACGTGTTCTGCGACCTGGTCATGAAGGGCGGGATCACCAGCGGGGTCGTCTACCCCAGCGCCATCGCCCGGCTGGCGCAGCGGTACCAACTGCGCAACATCGGCGGCGCCTCGGCGGGCGCGATCGCCGCCGGCGCTGCCGCCGCGGCAGAGTATTGGCGGCAGACCCACGCAACAAATCCGATGGCGGGCTTCGATCGCCTCGCCGGCCTGGGAGGTGAGTTAGGCCGAACGCCGACAGGCGCCACCTCGAAGCACTCACGCCTCTTCACCCTGTTTGCGCCGACTCCGCTCTCCCGGCCGTTGTTCGCAGTGCTCACCGGCATGCTCAACCGGACCTCGTGGGCGGCGCGATTCGGCTACGGCGTGCTGGCGCTCCTGCGCGCGTTTCCCGGCGCTCTGCTGATCGGGCTCGGGGTGTGGGCGCTGGCCCTGGTGCCGGTCGTGGCCGGATTCGCTGGCGAGATCCCTTCCCTGCGGTCGGCGACCGGAGTGCTCGCTTCAGTGGTGACCGTCGTTGCGGTTACCGCCTTTACCGCCGCTACCGTATTGGCGGTGGCGCTCTATCGCTCGCTGCGTTACTTCGCCCGCGTCATGTACGAGCAGGAGTTCGGCCTCTGCACCGGCATGCGCGAGCCAGGATCGACCGAGCCTGCGGCGCTCACCGAGTGGCTCTACCAGCTGTTCCAGACCATCGCCGGGAAGGGCATGGAAGCGCCCCTGACCTTCGGCGATCTGCGGCGCGTTGCCTTCAAGGAGTCACCCGGCCAGGACGGGATCGTGCTGCGGGTGATGACCACCTGTCTCACCGCCGGCAGGCCCTACACGCTGCCGATCGAGGAGCGACTCTTCTACGATCCGGTGGACCTGCACCGCTTTTTCCCTCGAGAGGTGGTCGAGTGGATGAAGGCGCACCCGTGGGCGCACGCCAGCGAGAGCGACGCCGACAAGCTGGCGCGAGCTCACACCGAAGGTGGCCTATCCCGGCCACTCTTGCCCATTCCCGCGCCCGACGACTTCCCGGTCATCGTGGGGGTGCGGATGTCGCTCTCGTTTCCCATTCTGCTCTCCGCGCTGCCCCTCTATCGTTTCGCCGTCCAGAAGAGCGGCGATGACTGGGTTCCGTACTTTGAGCGCCTCTGTTTCACCGACGGCGGGGTCTGCAGCAACCTCCCCATCCACCTCTTCGATTCGCCCCTGCCCTCCTGGCCGACCTTCGCTATCACCCTCAAGGACGACCTGCCGGAGAAGAGCCCGGACAGCGATCGGGTGCTCCCGCCCCACCGCGGCCGCAGCTACCAGGGCGACCAATACACCATCCTGCGGGAGCCAAATCTCAACGCGACTGTCTCCTTCCTGGCGGCGATGCTGAACACAATGCAGAACTGGCGCGACATGCTCCAGCGCGCCGCTCCCGGTTCGCGCGAGCGGGTGTTCACAGTGCGCCACACCAAGGAGGAGGGCGGGCTCAACCTGGACATGCAATCCGGAGCCATCGAGTTGATGGCGCGCAGCGGGCAACTCGCAGCCGATGAGATCACCGCCGCCTTCCTCCCGCCGGTGGGGACGAAGGCGGCCGATGACGACTGGCAGTACCACCGCTGGGTCCGCCTGCGCTTGCTGCTCCCGTTGCTGCGAGACTTCCTCGGACAACTCGACGCGGGGATCAAACCCTCAGCGGCCCAGCCTTCGATCGAGCAGTTTCTTACCGGCTCACAGGCGCCGATGGGGAGATCTTACGAACTCAACCGCGCCAGCGGGGCTGGAGGTTGGACGCTGCTCGATGAGTTGGCGAAGTCCTCGCAAGGCGTCGCACCCC
Source organism: Deltaproteobacteria bacterium (assembly GCA_025350525.1). Lineage (GTDB taxonomy): Bacteria > Myxococcota > Myxococcia > Myxococcales > 40CM-4-68-19 > 40CM-4-68-19. Next base: position 2,800 of record JANXXR010000726.1, on the reverse strand, counting down.
AGGTCGACTTCGAGCGCACCGCCCCACGGCCGCAAGGCACGCTGCGGGTCACGCCGACCTTCTAAGCACGATAGGCTTACCTCCGCGCGCGTCTGAAGCCCCGGCCGTGGCCGCACAGGACCACCGCTGCTCCTGTCCATGAGCCTGCCGGAGGTTGGGCATCCAAGCCCGACCTCCGTGCTATGTCCATGTGCCTCCGGGGGGAGCAATGTCACAATCGATCGTTGTCCGCGTCGCTCAGTCTGGCGTCGTCGCCGTCCTTTGTGCCGCCTGCGGCGGAAGCTCGTCCAACCCGCCGCCGCCAGCGGCGAATTGTCCCAGCACGACCAGTGGCCCGACGGTGCACCTGGCCGACGTCAAGACCAGCCAGACCTGGACCGCGGCCGCGAGCCCGCACGTCGTCGGCCAATCGATCAACGTGCTCGGCAACTCGACGCTGACCATCGAGCCGTGCGCCACCGTCCTGCTCGACCCCGCGGCAACGATTGCGGTCGGAACTTTCGGCAGCAGCCCGGCGGACAGGAGCGCGGTCGTCGCGCTCGGGACACAGGCGCAGCCGATCACCTTCGGCCCGCACGGATCCAGCCCCTGGGGTTCGCTGTACTTGAACAACGACGCGACCGCGACGCTGTCGTGGGTGACCTTCACCGGCGGCGGCGATGTGGCTCGCCACGGCGCCTCGCTCATCCTCGAGTCCGGCAACGCCACCACGACGCTGCTGCCGATGGCCAGGGTGAACGACGTGACCGTCACCAAGTCCAACGGTCTCGGCGTCTGGATGGGGACCTTCGCGGCGTTCGCCGACGGGTCCGCAAATCTCACATTGACGGGCAATGGCACCGCGGCCGATCCCTATCCGATCGAGGTGGAGCTTCGCGCGGCGCAGACCCTGCCCTCCGGCACTTATACGGGCAATCGGACCGACGAGATCTGGGTCGAGAGCCACGGCTACGTCACCACCAGCGCGGCGCTCCGCGACCATGGCGTGCCCTATCGAATGGACGAGCAATATAGCGCGCGCTATGAGATCGCGGCGGCCACCGTCGGGGCGCCGGCGCCGGTGCTGACCATCGATCCCGGCGTGACCCTGCGCTTTGCCGCGCTCAACCTCCTGCACATCGGGTTCAACGACAGCGCGCATCCTCTCCCCGCGCAGGGGAATCCCGCTTCCCTGGTCGCTCTCGGGACCGCGGCGAAGCCGATCGTCTTCACCTCGGCGTCTTCCACGCCGGCGCCGGGCGACTGGCAAGGCCTTTTGTTCCAGGGCTCGACTACGCCCGCCACGCAGCTCGATCACGTGCGCATCGAATACGCGGGTGCGACGGCCGGCTTTATTGGCTTTGGCTGCCCGGTCGACAGCAAGGACGACGCGTCGATCGCCATCCAGCCCTGGGCCCCGGCGACTTCTTTCCTGACGAACTCGGCCATCGTGCACGGACGGGAGCACGGCGTCCTGTGCGGCTGGGACGCGCCCGTGAGCACCGACTTCAAGGCGACGAACACCTTCGACGTCGGGGGCTGCGCGGAGACGATGTACAAGGACGGAACCTCGAACCAGGTCTGTCCCGCGGCCTGCCGGTAGCGCGCCGCGCGCGATGCCGGCGCGGCGGGCGTGACATCGTGCGGGAGCACGAGCTCAGCCGGCGGGCCGGGGCCGTTCCAGTCGATAGACGTTCGTTTCGCGCATCGCGAACCCGAGCTTGCGATAGAGGCGATTGGCGGCCTCGCGGATTGGCCTCGAGGTGAGCTCGATGGTCTTTGCGCCTTTGCCCCAGGCGATGTCGATGGCGCGGCGGGTGAGCGCTTCGCCGGTCCCTCGGCCGCGCGAACCCTCGTCCACGACGACGTCTTCGATCCACGCCCGCACACCGGAGGGAATTCGAAACACCGCGAGCGTCAGCGTGCCCACCACGCGGGCTTCGTCTCGCGCGACCAGCAGCGTCGAAGCTTCCGAGGCGACCACCGCGCGCAGATCCTCGAGCGCCGGCCTCGACGAGGAGAGCTGGGCGATGAGCCGCACCAGGGAGGCGTGGAGCTGCTCGTCGACCGTGTCTACGATCTCAATCTGCATAGTAACGAAGGATGTCCGAGAGGCTGTCGCGGAGCGGGCGCGCGTTCGGACGCAGCTTGGAGACGTCGGCCACCTGGCGGGCGATTCCAGTGCGGATGCCGCTCTTCCGCACGACGCGCACCGGCCTTCCCGACAGCTCGATGAAGTCGCGCAGCAGGCTTTCGATGGCGGTCTCCCGTCCCGAGGCGACGTTGTAGACTTCGCCGGGCTGGCCCGCGCGGCCGAGCCCGACCAGCGCGGCAGCCACGTCGCGCACGTCGATGAAGTCGCGCGTCGCGTGCAGCGGCCCCACTTCCAGCTCGGAGGCGCCCGAGGCGAGCTGCGCTCCGATGCGCCCGCAGACGTGGGTCTCCGTCTGGCCGGGGCCGACGACGTTGAAGATGCGCGCCACGATGGGCCGCGCCTTCACGCGCGCCACCTGCTCGGCCGCGAGCTTCGACACGCCGTACAGGTCCGCCGGCTCGCAGGGATGAGTCTCGGCGACCGGCAAGGTCCGCGGCTCGCCGTAGACGCCGCCGCTCGATCCCAGGACGAGTCGCGTCGGGCCGATGGCGTCGAGCAACGCCGCCGTGCCTTCGATCTTGGTGCGAAAGAGATCGCCTTGCGCGGCAGAATGCGTCGCGAAGGCGAGGTGGAACACGCAGTCGGGCGCAAACTCCCGCACCACCGCGGCAAGCTCGTGCAGGGGCGCCCGCCGGTAGGGAGCCGCGCGCAGCCCTCGCAACGGAG
>JANXXR010000721.1 GCA_025350525.1 Deltaproteobacteria bacterium | reverse complement strand
TGGTGGAGCTGCACGGCGGCACGGTCGCGGCGATCAGTGAAGGCCCTGGAAGGGGCAGTGAGCTCGTGGTGCGCCTACCGCTCGCCAAAGGCAACCAGGCGACCGCGTATCTCCACTTCGATGGCCAAACGCAAGCGCCTTCCATGGCCGCTCACAAGCGTCGCATCCTCATCGTCGAGGACTCCGAGGATGTGCGCAATACCCTTCAGGAGATCTTGGAGGATCTCGGGCACGAAGTAACGGTGGCGGTCAACGGCCCCGAGGGGGTCGCGAAGCTGCTCGCGCTGCGGCCGGACGTGGCCCTGGTGGACGTGGGTCTACCCGGCATCGACGGGTACGAAGTGGCTCGGCGGGTCCGGGCCGATCCCGGCGGGGACCAGCTCTATCTCGTGGCCCTCACCGGATATGGTGGCCCGGAGGCGGAGGCCAGGTCGGAGAGCGCCGGCTTCGATCTACACCTCACCAAGCCAGTCAACATCCGTGATTTGCAGCAGGCGGTGAGCCGCTCGAAGGGCGCTAAGGGCTCGGTCATGAATAAGTCGATTTTTTAAAGCAAATCTGTTCGGGGATGAATGACGTAATTCCAATCGCCGTGGAAGTCCTCACGCTCAATATTGATGGCGCGCATTTCTGCATCCGAGATTTTTAAGCCGATTGGATATTTTCTTTCGTCCAGCGCGGCGCGAACGTCCAGTCCCGCGCTCGTGGTCGTCGCCCCAATGAGACTGACCACGGTCTCAAAGGTGCGCAGCGGTCGGCCTCGCCAATTCATTGTTATGAAGGCGAAGAGCCGGTGCTCAATCTTGTTCCACTTGCTGGTTCCGGGCGGGAAGTGACTGACGTGAATGCTGAGCGCCAGCTTATCGGCGAGCCGCTGGAGCTCTGCCTTCCAAAGGCGCGAACGATGGCTATTGCTCCCGCCTGAGTCGGCGGTGATGTGGATTTCCCGCGCGTCGCGATAGCGTTTGGACCCCATCCGTTTCCACCAGGTCTCGAATGACTTCACTGCGAAAGCCGCGGTGTCGTGGTCGATGCCGACGCTGACAAAGGCGCTGTTGTCGGCGACGTCATAGACGCCGTAGGGGATCGCCTTGCCGACCGCGTCGCTCGGGAAGTCGTGGACGTCGACGAGCTCGGGTACTCCTTTTTGCTGCCATTCCTGTCCCGCGTTCTTGAAGTTCCCGACCAGCTCTTTCTTCTTGGTGTCAACGGAGACGAATGGAATGCCGCGCGCCAGGCAGCGTTTGGCCTTGGCATTGATGTACTCGAATTGCGCGTTCCGATCGGGATGCTGCGCACCCTCCACCGTCTTGCGCGCAGCCTGCAGACTATATCCAGAATCTCGCAGCAGCCTCGCCACGCTCTGGTGACTCACGCGGATACCGTACTGATCCAACATCTCGGCCGAGAGCTTGTGCGTGCTCTTGCACGTCCACCGCAGGGGAGACTCGGGATCGCCTCGAGTCACTGGATCTACCAGCGCCTCCAGTGACTCGATGAGCTGCGGATGCTCCTCCTCGAGACGTCGGCGACCTCCGCCCTTGCGGCGAACGTTCACCAAATTATCGGCGCACGCGCCCGCGCGCACTTCATTTCGTCCGAGTGTGACGGTACTGATGGCCAGTCCCGTGGCCCGCGCGACGGCCGCGATTCCGCCGCGTCCGATCGCATCCGCCTCCGCTCCCGCCCACAGTCGTCTCACACGCTCGTCCAGGACCCCTTTGAGTCGGATGAACTTCTGACGGACGGCGTCTTCGGCGCTCATCAGAACTATAGATCACGCTGGCGCGATCCTGTCGATCCCCAATCTGCTCAAACACGCTATCCATCGATCGATTTGTTCACGAGCGGGCCCTTAGCGTCCGCCGCAAAACTAGTCGATCGCTTCGTCACAGCGTGCCCGTCGGATGGATGGTGTAGTTCCACTCGCCGTGGAAGACGTTGGGCTCGAGATGCACGAGAGCAAGTTGGTGGTCCGAGACCCGACGGCCCTTCGCGTAGAGGCGGCTGTCGAGTCGGCTTTGCACGAGTAGGCCGGTCTTGGTCGTGGTCGCAGCGATGAGGCTGACGATAACCTGGTGGGTGAGGAGCGGTTTGCCTCGCCAGTTCTGAGTGATGAAGGAGAACAAGCGATGCTCGATCTTGTTCCACTTGCTGGTCCCCGGAGGCAGATGACAGACGGTGACGGGGAAGCCGAGCTCGTCGACGAGCAGCTGCAGCTCGAGCTTCCATAGGCGCAGTCGATAGCCGTTGCTTCCGCCGCCGTCGGCCGTGATGACGAGGGAGGTTGCGTTGGGATACCTGGACGCTCCCATTTCGTTCCACCAGGTGCGGATGGTCTGCACTGCGAACTCGCCCGTGTCATGGCTGATACCCACGCTCACCCAAGCCTCGTTCTTCTTGAGGTCATAAACGCCGTACGGCGAGGCGTGCCCCTTTTCGTCATCCTTGAAGTCGTGGGTATTGACGTCGACAGGATCTCCCTTCGCACAAAGCTCGCGCCCAGCGTTCCTATAGGGACCAACCAGCTCCTTTTTCTTGGTGTCTACCGAGATGCTTGGCTCGTTCGCTTCGAGTTGTCGACGGAGCGTCTCGTTGATGTGCTCGAACTGCGCGTTTCGATCCGGATGTTGCGCGCCTTCTCGTCGTTTGCGATTCGCTTGAAGACTGTAGCCGAGCTCTTTGAGCAGCCTCGACACCATCTTCATGCTTGTCTGGTGGCCCTGCTTCTTCAACGCGTCGACGATGTTTCGTTGACTGCGCGCGGTCCACAAGAGTGGCGATTCTGGATCACCGCGCGTCGTGGATTCCACCAAGGCATTCAAGTCCGGAACCAGGCTCGGATCTTTCTCAGTCGCCTTCTTTCGCCCACCCCCGGGACGGCGGCTTCGCGTTGGTGACAAGACCGGCGCCAAGCCGCTCTCGATCTCGCGCACCTCGGCGATCCCTCTCCCGATCACGCTCGCTGCCATCCCGGTGGCTCGGGACGCCGCGGCGATACCACCGTGGCCCACCGCTATGGCTTCGCTGGCGACAAACAGTCGCCGCCCACGTTCCGTCAACTGGTCCCTCATCTTCAGAAAGCGCGTTCGGGTCGTTGACTCGGCCGCTGCTCGCTCACGCTTCTTCATCTCATTCGCATGATCCTCTCCGAGACAACAGTAAAGCATTTATTTTGCGGCGGACGCTAAGCGAGCGTCCCCGCTAAACCAAGCCCCGGCCCGAGCGCCCAAGCGAAGCCCCGGATCGAGCACCCCCGCGTTACCAGCGCCCCTGAATCCGCGCCATGAAGTCGTACGGGTAGCCGACGTGAAACGAGCTCGCCTCGTCGAGCCGCGCGACCAGCGCGTCGGGCATCTTGAGCTCCGCCGCGCGCAGGTTGTCGTCGAGCTGCTCGAGCGTA
>JANXXR010000686.1 GCA_025350525.1 Deltaproteobacteria bacterium | reverse complement strand
GTGCGGCGGCGACCAGGATCCGGCTCAACACGTCGCTTCCTTCAACTCGGCTTCGCCAGCCCGGCGAGGTAGCGATCGATCTCGCCCAGGTTGATGGGCTTGCCCTTCTCCGCGGCGGGAGTCGACGCCGGCGCAGGAGCCTTGCGCGGAGACGGCACCGCGCTCTCGACCGGCGCCGTGCCCCCATCGAGGCCGAGGTCGAGCGCCACGCGGGCGATCATCGCCTCGTCGATCATGGGCGAGCGCGCCACGTAGCCTTCGAAGAGCGCGTTGTCGCAGAGCGTGTTGATGACCCGCGGCGTGCCGCCGGAGAACTGGTGCACGGCCCGCACCGCCTCGGGCGTGAAGGGCATCCGCGACGCGCCTGCCAGACGCAGGCGGTGCTTGATGTACGCCTCGGTGCTCTCCTGCGCGAGGTGATCGAGCCGGTACTTGATGGCCACCCGCTGCGCCAGCGGCGGATCGAGCCTGAGGTTCTGCTCGATCTCCGGCAGCCCGAAGAAGACCAGGCTGATCAGCTTGCGCTCGGGGACTTCCAGGTTGAGCAGGCCGCGGAACTCCTCCATCAGCTCGCGCGTGGCCAGCATCTGCGCTTCGTCGATGAGGACCACGGCCTTCTTGCCGGACTCGTAGATTCGCACCAGCCGCTGGTAGAGCTGGCCCAGCAGGGTGAGCTTGTCCTCGCTGGGCGAATCGACGCCCAGCTGCAGCGCGATGCGCTTGAGCAGCCAGGAGGCGGTCACTCCGCTATGGATGATGACCAGCAGCGCCGCCTCGTACTCGGTCTCGGGCAGCGAGTCGAGCAGCCGCCGCGCCAGCGTGGTCTTGCCCGCGCCGATGTCGCCGACGAGGATGCCGAGGCCCTTCATCTGCGCGCACAGATGCGTCAGCCGCACCAGCGCCTGCGAGTGCTGCGGCGAGTTGAAGTAGAACCGCGAGACGGGCGCGTTGGAGAAAGGCTCCTGCGCCAGCTGGTAGTAGTCGAGGTAATTCACGGTCTCGCTCCGCTCATACGAAGCCGATCTTGCGGGCTTTGCGCGCGGCGGCGGAGTCGGGATCCTGCCCGCCGCCGCTGGAGATCGATGAGCTCGCCGGCGCGGAGGGCTGGGGCGGCGTGGGCCCGGCGGCAGACGTGCGGGCCTGCGCGGCAGCCTTTTGCGCGGCGGGCGGAGGCGTGGTCCGGGCTGACTGCTTGACTCCGGGACGCGGCGGCGTCGAGGCGATGGGCTGCGAGATGGTGCCGCCCAGCCGCACGATGCGCGCCTGCACGTCGCGGTACCTGGGATCGCTGCGATCAATGTCGCCGTACTGCTCGAGGGCCTCGGCGCCGCGGCCCATGACCTCGTAGGCCGCGCCCAGCTCGAAGACCAGCGCCCGGCGCGCTTCGACGGTGAGGTTGGGCAGCTGGAGGCCGCCCTGGAAGCGCTCGACGGCCGCCTCGGCGCGGCCGCGGTCGATCTCGCAGACGCCCAGCATGGTGATGCAGTCGGCGGCCCGGGTGGCGCCGCCGTGGCGCAGGGCCAATTCGAACTCGGCGATGGCCTCGTCGATGAGCCCCATCTCCTTGTAGGCGATGCCGAGGTCATAGTGGGTCTGCACGTCCTCGGGCCGCACCGTCTGCTGGACCTTGGCGCGGAACTCGCCCAGCACTTCCTGCACGCCCACCTGGAAGGGAGCCAGCGCGTCGCCGTCGAGCGGGCTCTCGTCGGGGAGCGGCTCTTCGCCGACCTCCGCGGCCAGCTCCGCCGCCAGCTCCGCGGCGAGATCGTCGTGCTCGGGCGGCAGCTCTTCGGACACGCCGCGGGGCAGCTCCTGCTGCTCCACTACCGGCTCCGGCGCCGCTTCGGCCGGCTTGCCCCCACCGAGATCGCGCAGGCGGGCCGACGCCTCCGGATGGTGTGGCGAGGCCAGCAGGATCGCTTCGAGGATGGCGCGGGCGTCTTCCGGCAGTCCGGCCTGGAGATAGAAGTCGGCCTCGGCGAGGTCGCTGGCAAACTCGTCTTCGTCCCCGGCGACGGGGGCCACCGGCTCGTCGGCGACCGCTTCCTGCGCAGCCGCCTCGGGCTCGCCGGCTTGTTCGGTCTCGGGAAAGACCTCCTCCGCGTCGATGGTCTGCTCGACCGCCAGGTCGTCGTGGTTCTGGCCGTACTCTTCCGACGAGGCCGCGATGGAGGTTACTTCCATCGCCTCTTCCTCGACGGTCTCGAGGGCGACCTCGACCTCTTCGGGAGCGGCCTCGGGCGCGGAACCAAAGGCAAGGGCCGCGTTGCCGGGATCGAGCCCGCGCAGCTCGGCGCGCGCCGCTTCCGCCCGGGGATCGCCGCGCTCCACCGACAGGCGCAGCAGCTTCGAGAGCGAGGCGACCGCGTCGTCCTTGCGCCCGGTGGCCAGCGCCACCGTCTTGGCCTTCTCGTGCGCGTCGAGGTTGTCGGGCTCGGCCGAGAAGATCTTGCGCAGGTGCTCGAGCGCTTTCTCGTGCAGCCCGTACTTGATGTAGACCTCGGTCTCCTTGAGCAGCTTGGGGACCGCCGCTGCGGTGGGCGGCTGCACCGGCACCGACGGAATCGGCGCGGTGGGCGGGCGAGAAGTCTGGATGGGCGAGGTCTGCGGCCGCGCCTGCACCGGCGCGGTGGGCGGACGCGATATTTGCATCGGAGCGGTGGAAGGCCGCGAGGGCGTTGGCACCGCCTCGGGAACGCGGACCGGAGCAGAAACCTTGATCGGTTGCGTCGCCGGGCGCGGCGGAGGCGCAGCCGCCTGGGTGTCCAGGGCCTTCAGCGCCGCCTTCAATTCCTGATCGTCGGGAGCGAGATCGAGCGCCTGGTCGTACGTCCGGCGCGCGTCGGCGGTGCGGCCCGAGTCGGAGTGGACCCGCGCCAGCTCCTTGAGGACCGAGACCGTCTTCGAGACCTGCCCCAGTTCCTGGAAAGCCCGCGCCAGCATCTGCAGCGTGCCCAGGTCGCGGGGGTTGGCCTTGAAGCAGATCTGCAGCTTGGCGAGCGCCCGCTTGGAGTCTCCCCGGGCCAGATAGCTCTCGGCCAGCTCGCGCGCCAGCGTGATGTCGCTCTGGTCGAGGTGGCTGATGCGCTCGGCGACCCGGAGGTAGTCGTCATTGCGGCCGTTGCGCTGCAGGTACTGGGCGGCGCGCCGCAGCTCGGCCACCGCCTCGATGAGGTTGTCCTCGCGGGCGTACTGCTCGCCCAGCCGGATGCGGGCGGCGACGTTGTCGGGGTCGAGGTCGATCAGCTTCTTCAGCGTGTCGAGGCTGGACTTGGTGTCGCCGATCTTGTCGTAATACGCCGACACCGTCTGCCACTCCTTGGTGGCGTCGCCGACCAGCCCCAGCTGCTGGTACAGCTCGGCGAGGCGGACATTGACCTCGACGCGATCGATGACCTTGAGCACCTGCTTGTAGAGCGCGACCGCCTTCAGATAGAAGCCCTGCGCCGCGTACGTCTTGGCCACCTTCTCGAAGCAGTCGGCGGCCTCCGCCTTGCGGTTCATCTTCTGGTACAGCTCGGCGAGCTTCTGCAGGACGCGGACGTCGTCCGGATCCACTTCCAGCACCCGCTGGAATTCCTTCACCGCCTTGTCGAACTGACCTTTGGAGATCAGCTTCGACGCCGACTCCATGACCTTGTTTTTGTCCATCGGTCGGGTCGGCTCGCGGGTCGGAAGGAACGGCTGGGGCGCAACACCCCAAGGTAGCGGGAAATCTGCTTTACGGTCAAGGAACTGGCTGGCCGTAGGTAGACGTTCGGAAGGGGCAGAAGATTCCCTCTTGCGGGCCCCTGGACCTCGAACCTCGGGCCCCGGGCAAACCAGTCAGGGTGTCACCCACCCTGAGGCCTGAAGCCTGAGGCTTGAGGCCCGTTATCCGGGGTTTTCCGCCTGCAGCTTCTCGACCAGGCGGGTGTCGTAGCGCCCCTGTACGAACGGCTCGTACATGAGGAGCTTCTTGTGGAAGGGGATGTTGGTCTTGATCCCTTCGACGATGTACTCCTCGAGCGCCCGCCGCATCCGCATGATCGCCGCCGGCCGGCTGTCGGCGAAGACGATGAGCTTCGCCACCATCGAGTCGTAATAGGGCAGCACCCGGTACTGCTCGTAGGCGCCCGAGTCGATGCGCACGCCCAGCCCGCCGGGCGGATTGTAGGCGGTGATCAGGCCCGGCGAGGGCGCAAACGTCACCGGATCCTCGGCGTTGATCCGGCACTCGATGGCGTGGCCCTTCATGACGATGCTCTTCTGGGTGCGCCCCAGCTCCTCGCCCGAGGCGAGGCGGATCTGCTCCTTGAGCAGGTCGATGCCGGTGACGCTCTCGGTGACCGGGTGCTCCACCTGGATGCGGGTGTTCATCTCCATGAAGTAGAAATCGCCGCGCTCGTCGAGGAGGAACTCGATGGTGCCGACGTTGTTGTACTTGACCCGCTTCATCGCCTCGACGGCGACGCGCCCCATCCGCTCGCGCAGCTTGTCGTTGAGCGCCGGGCTGGGCGCCTCCTCCAGCATCTTCTGGTGGCGCCGCTGCACCGAGCACTCGCGCTCGCCGAGGTGGATGATGTTGCCGTGCTCGTCGGCGACGATCTGGATCTCGATGTGGCGCGGCCGCTCGACGTAGCGCTCGACGTACATGTCGCCGTTGCCGAAGGCCGCCAGCGCCTCGGCCGAGGCGGTGCGGTAGCCGGGCGCCAGCTGCTCCTTCTCGCGGACGATCTTCATCCCCCGCCCGCCGCCGCCCGCCGCCGCCTTGAGGATGACCGGAAAGCCGACCTTCTCGGCCAGCCGCACCAGGTCGCGCTCGTCGCTGACCACGCCCTCGCTGCCGGGAAGCTGCGGCAGGCCGGCCTCCTTCATGGCCTCCTTGGCGCGGATCTTGTTGCCCATCATCCGGATCATCTCCGGACGCGGGCCGATCCAGCCCAGCCCCGAGTGCAGCACCATCTCGGCGAACTCGGCGTTCTCGGAGAGGAAGCCGTAGCCGGGGTGGATGGCGTCGGCCCCGCTGATCTCCGCCGCGGAAAGTAGAGCCGGTATATTGAGGTACGATTCCTTGCTGGGCGGCGGGCCGATGCAGATCGACTGGTCGGCGAAGCGCACGTGCAAGGAGCTGACGTCGGCGGTGGAGTGGACCGCCACCGTCTCGATGCCGAGCTCCCGTGCCGCGCGGATGATGCGCAGCGCGATCTCCCCGCGGTTGGCGATGAGGATGCGGTGGAACATCTAGTCTCCGCTGGAGACTGGCGCGGGCGGTCTCAAGCGATGGGCTCGAACTTGAAGAGGGCCTCGCCGTATTCGACCGGGCTGCCGTTCTGCACCAGCGCCTCGACCAGGCGGCCCGGCTGCTCGGCCTCGATCTCGTTCATCAGCTTCATCGCCTCGACGATGCAGAGGACCTGGCCCTTCTTCACTACCGTGCCCACCTCGACGAAGGGCGGGTTCTCCGGAGAGGCCGAGCGGTAGAAGGTGCCCACGAAGGGCGAGTTGACGCTGAAGGTCTTGCTGTCGGTCTTGGGCGCCGCCGGAGCCACCGGCGCCGGAGCCGACGATGCTGCGGGCGGCGCGGCCTGAACCGGGGCCGCCGCCACCGGCGCCGCGTGGACCACCTGGGCAGCCGCCGGCGGATGGCCGAGGCGCAAGTCGAGCGACTCCTCACCCGAAGCCCACCGGAGCCGGGTGACGTCCGTCCCGTGCAGCGCTGCGAGGATTGCCTTGAGCTTCTCGACGTCCAATTCGCGCCCCCAGGGAAGTCAGCCCACGCGCGTCAGGTACTCGCCGCTCCGCGTGTCGATCTTGAGAATGTCGCCCTCGTTGATGAAGAGCGGCACGTTCAGCGTATAGCCCGTCTCCAGCGTGGCCGGCTTGAGCGCGCCCGAGACCGTGTCGCCGCGCACGCCCGGGTCGCACTTAACCACCTTCAGCTCGACGGCGTTGGGCAGGTCGACGGTGATGGCCCGGCCGTTCCAGAAGAGCACCGAGGCCTCCATGTTCTCCTTGAGGAAGTTCTTCGACTCGCCGAGCCCGCCCGCGTCGATGTGGCTCTGCTCGAAGTTCTTCGAGTCCATGAAGACGTAGTGGTCGCCTTCCTTGAAGAGGTACTGCATCTTCTTCTCTTCGATGTCGGGGCGTCCGACTTTCTCGCCCGACTTGAAGTTCTTCTCCAGCGTGCGGCCGGAGATGAGGCTCTTGTAGCGGGTGCGGACGAAGGCGTTGCCCTTGCCGGGCTTGACGTGCTGGAATTCCACGATCACGAACGGCTCGTTGTCCATGAGGATCTTGAGTCCGTTGCGGAACTCGCTGGTGTCGATCACGTCGGCCATCGGCGCTTCTCCTCGTCCGCCAGCGCGGTCTCTCCGCAGCATTTGGGGCGCGCCGGTCTACCGCAAAGCGCCGAAACCGTCCAGATGGTTGCACAGCGGAAGTCCGCCCCCCGCAGCCGGTTTGGCCGGCCAGCCGGCCTACAGCTGGGCAGCCAGCTTCGGACTGGCGATACGGAGCTCGTAGCGGGCGCGGCCGACGTTGCCGTCGGGGGCCATGGTCAGCACTAGGAAGTAGTCGGGCGTGAGCGGGCGGGCCACCGCCACCATCTTCTCGGTGCGGATGGAGACCTCGGAGGTCAGACCCATCTGCAGGGTGTCGGCCGACTGCCGCACCTGCGAGATGATCCCCGAGTACTCGACGAGCAGCGTGTTCATCTCGATGCCGGAGGATTTCTTGGCCTCGTGGGTCTCGATGGGGATGCCGTCGAAGCCCATCACGCTGGCCGCGAAGGAGCCAGCCACCTTACCGCAGATCTGCTCGAGGTCTTCACGAAAGCCCATTCAACTCCTCTTGCGGCTCCCGATGCGCCGGAGCAGCTCCTGCAACGCCTCGATCCGCGGTCCCGAAGAGGGCAACTCCAGGAGCTTCTGCCGCGCCACCTCGTCGCCCTGCTCCGCCAGCTGCCGGTAGATCTCTCGTGCGCGACCCAGCAGGCCCTGCTTTGCGTACAGCTCGGCGAGCGTGCGGGTCGCCATCCGCGGACCCTAGCGGATCGGAAGGCGCGGCGCTACAGGCAGCTCTCCAGGGTGGTGCCCACCAGGGCGGCCCAGGGCCCGCCCAGGCCGCAGCCGGCGGTGGTGCAGTAGCGGAAGAGGTACTCGCGCTCGGCGGTGTGGACCAGCGATCCGTCGACCAGCTTACCCTCGAGGTGGAAGGTGACCCGGATGTACGTTCCGTTGGGGACCGAGACGGCGAGGCCGTTGAAGATGTCGATGCCCACCGTTCCCTTGCCGCCGCCGCCCGGCACGACGATTCCGGTGGTCGGGATGATGTTGGTTCCGGGGGCCGCTCCGGCCGCGGCGGGGAGGTATTCGTAGTTCACGACCGCCTGGTGCGGCAGGAAGCTGGTGGAGTCTCCCCGCAAGAGCGGGTTCAGGCTGGTGGTGGGGCTGAGGTTGTTGACGACCACGGCGGCGATGCTGCCGCGGTTCTCGGCCGGATTGTAGGGCAGGTCCGGGGTGTACTCGGGAGAGCCCGGGTCGAACTTGCAGCCCAGCGCCGTGGCGGCACCGGTTCCCACCGCGGAGGCGATGGGCGGGATGACGGAGGAGATGACCAGCGCCGAGTTCTCGTTCCTCGTCGTGCAGCTCCCGGCGAGAAGGAAGAGGATGGCGAGTGCTTTGCGGGATTTCATGTCCATAGCCTCCTACTGCTTGCCTTCGTCGGCAGCGCCAGGGGCGGCAGCGACGATGGACTGCGAACGGTTGACGATGCGGGGCGTGATGAAGACCAGGAGCTCGGTGCGGTCGTCGCTGACGGCCTTCTTCTTAAAGAGCCAGCCGAGGATGGGGATCTTCGAGAGCACCGGGACCTCGTTCCACGACTCCGCGTTGCGGCGGGTGTAGATGCCGCCGATGACGGTGGTGTCGCCGTCGCGGACCAGCACCTCGGTCTTGGCCTCGCGGCGGGTGATCGAGGGCTGGCCGTTGGAGCCGGTCAGGCCGGGGTTGGGCTGGTTGTTGGTGGCGTTGATCTTCATCTGCACCGAGCCCTCCTGGGTGACGTGCGGCGTGACGCGAAGCTCGAGGCGGGCTTCAATAAATGTCGTGGTGACGCCGGCGGCGCTGGTCTGCGAGAAGGGAATGCTGACGCCCTGGCTGATGCTGGCGTCGATGTTGTCGACGGTGACCACCCGCGGCGAGCTGATGGTCTTGATGGTGCCGCTGTTCTCCGCCGCCGAGAGGCGCAGGTTCAGGTTGGCGGCCCCGCCGGCGCTGCCGAAGACGAAGCCGAGACCGGCGCCGTTGTTGAGGCCGATGGGGGCCGGCATGTTGACCGCGAAGTTCGGGGTGGTCACGCCCTGCAGGCCGTTGAGCGGCGCGGAGGAGTCGTCGGCGGCGCCGGCCACCGCGAGCAGGTTGGGGAAGATCAGGCCGGTGGCGTTGCCGAAGGTCGGCGCCAGGATGACGTTGCCGCCCCACTGGATGCCGGCGCTGCGGGAGAAGCTGGTGGCCGCCTCGACGATGCGGGCCTCGATGAGGACCTCGGGCGTCTGCGTGTCGAGGTTCCGGACGATGCCCTCGGCGCGGAGCAGCGCCTCCTGCACGTCCTTGACGATGATGGTGTTGGTGCGGGAGTCGGTCGAGACCGTGCCGCGGTCGGTGAGCGCGTCCTTGATCTGCGCGGTCAGCTCGTTGGCCTTGGCGTAGTTGACGGGGATGAGGCGGACCTTGAGCGGCTCGGTAGCCTGGCGGTTCTTGTAGGCTTCGGCGGCCCGCTTCTGCTCGTCGCGCAGGGTCTCGATGGGGGCGACGCGGATGATGTTGCCGATCTCCTCGCGGCCCAGGCCCTTGGACTTGAGGATGATGTCGAGCGCCTGGTCCCACGGCACGTTGCGCAGCTTGATGGTGACCGAGCCCTTCACGTCGTCGGCGACGATGATGTTCTTCTTGCTGATGTCGGCGATGGCGCCGAGCAGGTTCTTGATGTCGATGTCCTTGACGTTGAAGTCCACCTTGCGGCCGGTGTACTGGCTCGAATCATAGACGGTGCCCGAGACGGCGCCGGCTTTGGCGTCGGAGGCCATGGCGGCCGCGCGCGGCGCCGGGGTGGTGGCCGCCTGCTGCACCAGCGCCCTCGCTCCACCGAACTTCCAGATCAGCGTGCCCTTCTGCGCAGTCATCTCATCCTGGGTGCCCTTGGCGACGGTGGCGACGATCTTCACGTCGCCGGCCACCGAGGGAACGCGGTAGCTGGAGAGCATCGCGACCGTGCCGCCCAGCGAGCTCGAGTCGAGGTTGCGCTCGAGGCGGTCGGGCAGCGCGGCGCCATGCAACGTCAGCATGGTGGTGGTGGCGTCGGGCCGGGAGATCTCGAACTGCACCGCGTTTTCCAGCGCGACCAGCACCTCGGTGTGGCCGTCCACCGTGCGCAGATCGACGGCGCGGACGGGAACCAGCGCCGGGATGGGCGCGGACTTCGGGGCCGACGCGGCGGCTGAGGCGTGGTCGGCCGGGGCTTCAGGCTTCAGGCCTCGGCCCTCAGACCGGGGGGCGGCGGCGAGGACTGGTGCGGGCTTGACGACCGCTGCCTTCTCCGGCTGCGGGGCCGCGGCGGCGATCTTCTGCTCGCCCACCATCACTTCGAGGCCGGTTCCACGGCGGGTGACCTGGTACTTCGGCATGGTCTCGGAGGCGGAGTCCACCACCACGCGCATGCCGTCCTCGTGCTTCGCGACCCGGGCGCCCTTCACTTCCGCGGCGCCGGACGCCTTGGCGGCCTTGCCGCTGACGCCGTGCAGGTCGAGCGCGAGCCGTCCAGGATTCTTCAGTTCGGTGAGCGTGAAGGCGGCGATCTCGCCGTCGGCATCGACCCGCACCAGCGCGGCGCCGTTCACGGCCGCGACGCTGACGCCCGCGAGCTTGTGCGCCGGCTTCATGACCTCGACGACATCCTCGCGGGTGGTCACCAGATTGAGGTCCACCGGCTTCTCGCCTGAGGTCTGAGGACTGGCGCCCGAGGGCTGCGCCTCGCCGACCGTCAGGACCAGATCCGTCCCGCTCGCCGAGACGTCGTACTTCGCGTCCCGCTCGAGGGCGACGACGATGCGCCCCACCCGGGCAGGGCCCTCGTCGAATTGGGCCGCGCTCCAGCCGGCGATGCCAGCCTTATGGCTCTCGACCTGCTTCGCCGCCGCCGTCACGTCGCCGCCGTTCAGGTCGATGACCACCCTGGGCGGCCCCGACAGCTTGAAGACGGTGAACTGCGGCGCGGAGGTGGCGTGGATGATCAGCCTTCCACCCTGGTCCTCCTCGAGGGAGGTCACCCGGGCGGTCTTGCTGGTATCGACAGCCGCCCGCGCGCCCGGAACCGCGGCGCAGAGCGCTGCGGCAAAGGCCGCTCCACGCAGAAACTTCGAGTCGCTCGGCATCTGCTTCTCCTTCGACAGCTGAATGGCGGCGCGCACGGCTACTGTTCCCCCTTCGCCGGTCCCAGGCGCTCGCCTTCGCGCAGGGCCTTCAAATCCCGTTCTTCGTCCTTGTTCACCAGCACGGTCAGCTTCACGTTCTGCGGATAGACCCGGCCGGTGGAATGGTCGGTGATGGTCTCGGTGACGATGAGCTCGTCGCGGTGGATGCCGGTGACCTTGCCGCCGTTCTGGCCGATGAAGTCGCCGAGGCGCACCGTCCAGCCGCGCTGCTCGGGATCCTCCACCATGGCGAGCGGCGTGGCGGTGCCGGTCACGGTCAACGACAGCTTGAGCTGGTCGAGCGACCACTTCTCCAGCGGCGTCTTGGCGCGGCCCTTGACCTCGACGTGGGCGACGCCCGTCTGCATCACCTGGTTCTGGAAGGGGTCGCGCTTGCCGATGGGCGAGTAGACGTAGATGCTGGCAGGCGCCAGCGTCTTGGTGTCGTCCTCGATGGGCTTGGGCGCGACCGGCGCAGCAGGGGCGGCCCGGCGCGGCGGCGGCGGCGGGCTGCCGCAGGCCACCGCGAGCAGGGTGGCGGCCAGCAAGGCTCGCAAGGCGGAGTTCATTTGCCGGCCTCCGGGAGGAAGCGGAAGGTGGTGGCGACGTAGCTGGCGTTGACCACCAGCTTGTCGTTCTGGAGCTTGGCCCCGCCCATCTTGATGTTGGTGACGTTGACGATGCGGGCCAGCTTGGAGAGCGAGTCGAGGAAGACGCCGATCTCGTGGTAGTTGCCGCTCACCGCCATGACGATCGGGATCTGCGCGTAGAACGACTGCCGCTGCTCGTTCTGCGGGTCGATGGAGTTGATGGTCAGCCCGCTCTTGGTGCCGATCTCCGAGAGCGAGCGGATCAGGTCGTCGACGTTGGCTTCGTTGGGAAGCTCGGTGAGCGCCTGCGCCAGGCGCCGCTCGAGGATCTCCTTCTCGTGCTTGAACTGCGCCAGGTTGTTGGCGATGGACTGCTTCTGGATCAGCTCGTCCTCGAGGCTGCGCAAGGACGCCTGCCGCTGCGTGATCTGCGTCTGCATCGGGTCGATGAAGAAGTACCAGTTGGCCGCGGTGAGCAGCACCACCACCGAGGTCATGACGGCGACCTTCTGGCCCAGCGGGGCCTTGTTGACTGCGTTGAGGAGGTCTTGTCCGGTAAGCGCCATGGATTCGTCCCCTCAGGCCGAGTACGAAGCGGTGCAGGTGATGGTCCAGTCGACGACGCCATCGCCCCGCTGCGACGCTCTCTTGATGGTGATGTTGGTGAAGTGGACCGAGGCCTTCAGCTTCTTGGAGAAGGCCGAGAGGTCCTCGTAGCTCTGCGCCTGGCCCACCAGCGTGACGCCGCCGCCCACCTCTGTGTATTCGTTGAGCCAGACCCGCTGCGGGATGATGGTGGCCAGCTCGTCCATGACCTTGACCGGGCCGGTGCGTCCCTTCTTGAGGGTGTCGAGGATCTTGAGCTTGTCCTCGAGCGCCTTCTTGTCTTCCTTGATCGACTTGACCTCGCCGATGGTCTTTTCCAGCTGCGCGATCTCGGCCTTGGTCCGCGCGATCTGCTGGTCGAGCTGGCTCAGCTCCGAGTCGACCTTGCTGTACCAGAAGAAGTTTCCGATCCCGGCCAGCACCAGCACCAGCGCGAAGAGCAACACTTGTTGGCGGCCGAATTCGCGCTTCTTGGCGGCGCGGACGGGAAGGAGGTTGATCTTGATCATGGCGCTCCTCCTACCGCTCGTTGGACTTGCGCAGCGCAAGCCCGATGGCCACCGCCGCCGACGGGGCGACGTCCATCACGTAGTTGGGGTCGAACTTCCGGTTGTCGATCTCGACGCCCTTGAAGGGGTTGAGGATCTCGACGGGCACGCCGACGCGCTGCTCGATGACCTTGAAGAGCGCGGGAATCTTGCCGGTGCCGCCCGAGAGGTAGAGCCGGGCAATGTGCGAGTCGGCGGCGGTGGCCGTGTAGAAGTCGAGCGACCGCTGGATCTCGCCGGCCATCTGGTCGGCCACGCCCTGGATGACCCGCTCCACTTCCTGCGGCACCACCGAGTCCGAGTCGGCCGCGGTGTCGCCGCCGACCTTGTGCTTCTCGGCCTCGTCGTAGGAGACGTTGAGCTGCTTCTGGATCTCCTCGGTGAACTGGTTGCCGCCCATGGTGACGTCGCGGGTAAACGTCGTCAGCCCGTTGGCGAGGACGTTGATGTTGACCACCGAGGCGCCGGCGTTGACCAGCACGATGGTCTCGTTGCGGGGCAGCTCGTAGTTGACCTCGAAGGCGTTCTGCACCGCGAAGGCGTCGACGTCGACCACCACCGGCAAGAGGCCCGCCTCCGAGACCACCGAGGTGTAGTCGTTGATCATGTCCTTCTTGGCGGCGACCAGCAGCACGTCCATCTGCCCGGTGCCGGTGTCGACGTTGGGGGGCGTGAGGATCTGCACGTCGATGTTCACGTCCTTGACGTCGAAGGGGATGTACTGCTCCGCCTCCCACTGGATCGACTCTTCCAGCTCCTCCTGCGTCATCTTCGGCATCGAGATCTTCTTGATGATCACCGAGTGCCCGCTGACGCCGATGGCCACCTCGCGGTTCTTCAGCTTGTATTGCGCCACCAGCTGGCGGATGGCCTCGACGATGGCCGTCGAGTTCATCAGCGCGCCGTCGACGATGGCCTCGGGCGGCAGCGGCGCCACCCCGAAGGCTTCGAGGATGTAGCCGCGCTTGGCTTCCTTGAGCTGCACCAGCTTGACCGAGCTGGAGCCGATGTCGAGACCGAGCGCGAGTTTGCCTTTCGCCATTTCAGCCTTCCCCCCCGCTCGCGCGGCATTGACTCTGGACTGACATTGCGGCGACGCTAACACCGCTCATCCGGGCTCCCAAGAAAACGTCCATCATCGGTTCCCCGCTCTCTGTCGCGCGCCGTTGCGCGGAAAGATCTTCCGGCTTTCCTGCAGCGTGAGGCCGAGCGCGAAGAGGATCTTGCGCTTGGTCTCCATGCGGCAGTCGTGCCCCGCCTCGACGCGGTCGATGGTCGACTCCGAAACTCCGGCCTTGCGGGCCAGCTCGGCCTTGGCCATCAGCGACGCCTCCCGGAACTTCTGCACTCGATTCAAGGGCCCCTCCGCCCGCAGCTGCAGCGAGCGGCATGGTTGGATCGACCTCGTGTAGGCAGTCAAGGAACTGACCAGCACTGAGGGGTCAGTGCGGGTGCATTGCAGGGTCACTTCACCCCCATTAGCCGGTAGGACTGCCCAGTCGCGCCTCGTGCTAGAGGGTAACCGGATGAAGCTCCCCACCTGGCGCGAGACGCCGGTGCCTAGGTGAGCCCGTACTCGCGGATCTTGTAGAGCAGCGCCCGCGGCGACAGCTCGAGCAGCTCGGCCGCCCGGGTCCGGTTGCCAGCGGTCTGCTGCAAGGCGCGGCGGATCAGGTCGGCCTCCAGCACGCGCTGGGCGCGCTTCACCGAGAAGTCGCCGGGGTCGAGGGCGCTCGGCACCGGCAGCGGCTCGGCGCTGGCCAGCACCGGTGCGGGCAGTGCCTCGGGCTCGATCTCGTCCTCCTCCGAGAGGACCAGCGCGCGCTCCAGCGCATTTTCCAGCTCGCGCACGTTGCCCGGCCAGCGGTAGCGCACCAGCAGCTCGAGGGCGTTCTGCGACAGCCGCCGCGGAGCGACCCCGCTGCGGGTCCCGTGCCGCTCGAGGAAACGCGCCGACAGCGCCGGAATCTCCTCGGCGCGCTCGCGCAGCGGCGGCAGCTTCAGCCCGACCACGTTGAGCCGGTAGTAGAGGTCCTCGCGAAAGCGCCCCGCCTGCACCAGCTGCGCGAGATCGCGGTTGGTGGCGGCGAGGATGCGCACGTCCACCTTGGTGACGCGGGAGTCGCCGACCCGCCGGATCTCGCTTTCCTGGAGCACGCGCAGCAGCGCCGGCTGCAGCGGAAGCGGCAGCTCGCCCACCTCGTCGAGCAGGAGCGTGCCGCCGTCGGCCTCCTCGAAGAGACCGCGCTTGGCCGTCCGCGCGTTGGTGAAGGCGCCCTTGGCGTGGCCGAAGAGCTCGCTCTCGATGAGCGCCTCCGGAATCGAGCCGCAGTTCACCGCCACGAAGGGCCGCTCGGCGCGCGGCGACAGCTCGTGCAGCGCCCGCGCCACCACCTCCTTGCCGGTGCCGCTCTCGCCTTCGATCAGCACCGTCGTCGTCGTGGGCGCGACCTTCTCGACGACCCGCATCACCTCCCGCATCGCCGGCGCTTCCGCGATCAGCTGCCCGGGCCCGCGCGCCCGCGAGATCTCGCGCCGCAGCCTGAGGTTTTCCAGCCGCAGCCGCTCGCGCTCCTCGGCCTTGCGCAGGACCAGCAGCACCTCGTCGGGACGGAAGGGCTTGCCCAGGTAGTCGTAGGCGCCGGCCTTCATCGCCTCGATGGCCAATTCGTGCGAGCCGTACGCGCTCATGACGATGATGGTGGTCTCGGGGCTGGCCGCCTGCGCCGCCCGCACCAGCTGCAGCCCGTCCATCTTCGGCATGCGCACGTCGGTAACCAGCGCGTCGTAGTCGCGCGCCTGCAGCTCGCGCAGCGCCTCCTCGCCGTCGGCGACCGCCCGCACCTGGTAGCCGCGCCCTTCCAGCAGCACCACCAGCACGTGGCGGATCGACTCTTCGTCGTCGGCGATGAGGATGGAGCGGAGCACCATGGGCCGGCAGTCTACGCGGAATGGATCGTTCGGGTGCAGCCCCGCGCAGGCGCCGTGATAGACAGGTTCGAAGATGCGCTGGAAATCCTGGGTCCGCGAGCTCGCGCGCAGGGCGGGCTACGATATCCTCGTGTACGACTTGTCCCATCCGCTTCCGCGGCGCATGCGCCTGGTGGCCGATCGCGGGATCTCCCTGCTCCTCGACGTCGGCGCCAACTGCGGACAGTACGCGCTGGAGATGCGCCAACTGGGCTACCGCGGTCGCATCGTCTCCTTCGAGCCGATGCGGTCGGCCTTCGACGGGCTTCGCGCCC
>JANXXR010000667.1 GCA_025350525.1 Deltaproteobacteria bacterium | reverse complement strand
GCTGTGGACCATCCAGGGCGGCCCGCACGTGCCGTCCCTGACCGCCGCCTGGGCCGAGCCGGTCTGGGCCTTTTTCGCTGCGCACCCAAAGCCCTGAGGCGTTTTCGGTTAGTCTACCGAGGTCGGAATTTCCGCCGGCGTGCTAGCGGGGTCGCCATGGCAGACGAGCAGAAGCCGGTCACGATGGACCAGCTGAAGAAGGGCATCGCCCTCACCGCCGGGCACCTCAGTGTGTTGGTGGTGTCGGGCGGGAAGAGCGCGGGCAAAGGGACGGGCAGCAGCGCGCAGCCGGGCCGGGAAGAGAAAGCCGCCGGCGGCGCGCGCAAGTAGAGTGCGGCCGGAAGGCGCCGTCTGACGTAGATTGCCTCGATGCTGCTGCCCGGAGCCGAAGCCATGCCGCTCGAGGCGGCGCTCGCGCATTACGCGGCGCACGGCTGGGCGAGGCTGGGTTCCGTGATCGCCGAAGACTGCCTCGCTCAGCTGCGCGAGCGCGCCGACCGGATCATGCTCGGCGAGGTGGTCCACGAGGGCCTCTTCTTCCAGCACGACGCGCAGACTGGCCGCTACGACGACCTGCCGCGCGGCGCCGGCTACCAGGGGCCGTCGCTCGGCTACCGGAAGATCGAGAAGCTGGAGCGCGACCCGCTCTTCCGCGCCGTGCTGGAGAACCCGCTCTTCGGCCGCATCGCCCACGCGCGCATCGAGGGCGGCGTGGTGCTCTATCGCGCCGTGCTCTTCACCAAGGCGGCCACCGGCGGCACGCAGCTTCCCTGGCACCAGGATGGCGGCAGCTTCTGGGGGCTGTCGCAGGATCCGGCGCTGCAGATCTGGACGGCGCTCGACGACGCGCCGGTCGAGTCGGGCTGCGTGGAAGTGATTCCGGATTCGCACCTGGCCGGGCTGGCCACGCCGCTCGGC
This sequence comes from Deltaproteobacteria bacterium, assembly GCA_025350525.1. Lineage (GTDB taxonomy): Bacteria > Myxococcota > Myxococcia > Myxococcales > 40CM-4-68-19 > 40CM-4-68-19. Next base: position 1,117 of record JANXXR010000667.1, on the reverse strand, counting down.
GGCGTCATCCCCGACGATGTGGCCGAGCGCCACCGGGCCGCCGCGCGCGCCGTGCCGCTGCCCGCCCGCGCCGGCGAGTGCCTCTTGATCCACAACCACCTCTGGCACCGGTCGGGCGTCAACCACACGGGCAAGCCGCGCCGCGCCTTCACCGTCTGCCTGATGAGCGAGAGCGTCCGCTGCCTGCGCAAGAAGCGCGCACCGCGGACCTTCCTGCCGCTCTATCGATAAGACGCGGCAGCGCCGAGATCAGCGCGCGGTCCAGCCCGCCGGAAAGAGCGCGGGCCGCAGCGCCGCGCCGAAGCGCGTCCGGTAGAGCGCCTTCAGATCCCGCAGCGCCGCGGCCGCGCGCAGCTTCTCCTGCACGGCGGCGAGGCTCGCCCAGACTTCGGGAGTGGTGTCGTCGAGAGAGAGCGCGTGGCGCAGCGAAGTCTCGGCGTCGGGCCAGCGCGAGCGGGCGGAGGCGACCAGCCCGAGGATGTACTGCGGAAGAAAGGCCTGCGGAGCGCCCTTCGCCGCGGCGGCGCAGGCGGCCTCGATTTTGCCCTTGTTCTTTCCGCGGCTGCTCGCGCGGCACTCGAGGATCGCCGCCGCCGGCGTTCCCGGGAAATCTTTCGCGAGCTGCGCCGCGCCCAGGAGCGCTCCAGGGAGATCGCGGCGGTCCACCCGATCGTGCGCCGCCAGGGCGGCGGCGACGTAAGCGGCCTCGCGCTCGTCGGTGGGCAGCGTTTCTTGTGGAAACCCGATGAAGCGGCGGGTCCGCTCGCAGGCCTGCAGGATCGCCGCCGCTCCCTTCTCTGCGGAGGCGTTTTTCAGGTCGCGCTCGGCGGCGGAGATGGCGCCGGCCGCGAAGTGAAGCTGCGCCAGCCACAGCCAGAGTCCAGGCTGCTGCGGAAGCCGCCCCTCGGCGCGGGCCAAGAGCGGCACCGCGTCGGCAGGAGTGGGGCCGCTCGCCTGAAGCTGCGCCGCGATCAGGAGCGCCTGCGGAGAAGCGTCGGGAAGCCGCGCCGCGCGCAGGCAGCCGGTGAGCAGGGCCGCGCGAGAGGCGCCGCTCCCTTGCAGCGCCGCGCAGGTGAGGTCCTGCACCGCGGCCGCGTGCGGATAGCGATCGACCAGC